>NZ_JBFUMD010000277.1:0-5191 GCF_054049555.1 Nocardioides sp. P5_C9_2 | reverse complement strand
CCCATGTCCCCCCAGACAGACACCACACCCGATACCGCGCCGACCCGCGAGTCCCACGCGGTCCCAGCCAGCGACGCGGCCGACAACCCAGCCGTTTCTCTCGCTGGCGACGACCGCGGGCCCATCACCATCGAGTACGAGACCTTCGGCGACCCCGGGAACCCGGCCGTGCTGCTCGTGATGGGCTTCGGGACTCAGATGCTCGGCTGGGACGTCGCCTTGTGCCGCGTGCTGGCCGCGCGCGGCCGCTACGTCATCCGGTACGACAACCGCGACTGCGGCCTCTCCACCAAGCTGAACGAGCACCCGGTCCATCTTGGCGACTTCATCGCAGCCGTGACCTCCGGCGACTTCGAGCGCGCTGTCGCGATGGCGCCGTACTCGCTGCGGGACATGGCTGCCGATGGCATCAGCGTGCTCAACCAGCTCGGCATCGCCCGCGCCCACGTGGTGGGGTCGTCGATGGGCGGCATGATCGCGCAGAAGATGGCGATCGAGTTCCCCGACCGCGTGCTGTCGTTGACGTCGATGATGTCCTCGACCGGTGAGCCGGAGTACGGCCAGCCGACGCCGGAGGCGCAGCAGGTGCTGTTCGCCTCACGGCCTGCCGACCGGGACGGGTACGTGGCCGCGGCAGAGCGCGAGCTGGTGTGGGCCTCGCGTCGCTACGGCGACGCGGCACAGCTGCGGATGCTCGCTGCGACCAGCTACGACCGTGCGTACTACCCGGCCGGCATTCCGCGCCAGCTCGCGGCGATGTTCCTCGACGGCTCCCGGGCCGAAGCCCTCACGTCCCTGGACGTGCCAACCCTTGTCGTTCACGGCCTCGACGACACCCTCATCGACCCCAGCGGCGGGCGCCGAACCGCCGAACTCGTTCCCGGCGCCCGGCTCCTGCTGGTCGAGGACATGGGCCACGACCGCCCGCCGGCGCTGTGGCCGCGGCTGCTCGACGCCATCACCGAGCACACCGACCTGAAGTGACGCTCCAAGCAGAGCCTTCGCACCCACGCGTCACCTGGAGCAGATGTGACAACAACCCCTGAAACGCCCCCCGGCGCGTACCTCGACCACAACCTCGAGCCGCGGCGCTCCTGGGCGGTGCTCGCCGTCGCCCTCGCCGCCCAGAGCTTGGTCGTGCTGGACATCTCAGTCGTCAACACCGCATTGCCCTCCATCGGTCGCGGGCTCAACTTGTGCAGCGCGGAGCTCCAGTGGCTCGCCACCGCCTACCTGATGATGTCCGGCGGTGGCCTTCTCCTCGGCGGCCGCATCGCCGACCTCCTGCCCCGGCGCACGGTGTTCCTCGTGGGCCTTGCCGTGTTCACCCTCGCCTCCCTCGCCAGCGGCTGCGCCCGCAACGGTGCCGAGCTCATCGGCGCTCGCGCACTCCAAGGCGCCGCTGCCGCCTTGCTGACCCCTTCGGCGCTCTCCTTGGTGATGACGACCTACAGCGGCGACCAGCGCAAGAAGGGCCTCGCCTTGTGGGGGGCGGTCGGCAGCCTCGGCGTCGCGGCGGGAGCCCTGGTCGGCGGCCTCATCACCACCACTGTCGGCTGGGAGTACATCTTCTGGGTCAACGGCCCCATCGGTCTCGTCGGGCTCCTCGTCGGCGTCCGGGTGGTGCCACGCACGCGCACCGTGCGCACCAGCCTGAGGCAGTTCGACGTCCCCGGAGCCGTCACGGCCATCGCGGGCCTCGCCGCCCTCGTCTACGCCCTCGGTGCCAGCGGCACCCACGGCTGGACGTCCGTACAGACCATCGGTGGTCTGGCCGCCTCCGGCGTCCTCATCGCAGCGTTCCCCGGCATCGAGCGCCGCGCCACCGCGCCGCTCTTTCCCCCGCACATCTGGCATGTGAAGACGCTCGTCGTCGGTACCACCGTGATGCTTGGGGTGGCCGGCATCCTCGTTGGCGCCGTGTTCGTGGCCTCCATCTACATCCAGACGGTCCTAGGCTTCTCTGCGCTTCAGGCGGGCGTCGCCTTCCTTCCGTTCGCCCTCGCCATCACCGTCGGCACGCTGGTGGGACGACTCCTGCTCGCGCACGCCTCGCCCAGGGCGATGGCCACCACCGGCCTCGTCATCGCCGCTGGCGCCGCCGCGCTCCTGTGCGTTGCCACAGGCACTGCGATCTATCTGAGTGGAATCCTGCCCGGCCTGATCATCCTCGGGGTGGGCGTCGGCATGGTCTTCGTTGCCGTCTCTGTCACCTCGTTGGCGGGCATTCCGGCGGCCCATGCTGGTCTTGCGTCCGGGTTCTTGACGACCGGGCACGAGATCGGCGGCGCACTGGGCGTGGCCGCCCTCTCCGCTGTCGCCACCGGGGCCGGCAGTCTCACCACCGAGGCCGGGGCAGCGGACGGGTTCTCCCGCGCTTTCCTCGCTGCGAGTGTCATCTCCCTCGGGATGGCGCTGTTCGCCTACCTGCGGATGCCCGCCACCCGTGCTGCCGTCGCCACAGGACCGCACAACCACCGCGATAAGGAGAGGCCATGATGATGACCGGCGTCATGCCGAGCGGTACCAAACGTGTCGTGGATCCGCCGGCAGGCGACGCAGTGGTCGCGAGCGACCGCTTGATCGCCGACGAGCCATCGACACCAGTTGCGAGTCAGGGCGAGCAGGCCGGTCGGCCCTAGCCCGCGGGGTCGGTGCGCCYGCCATGTCCGCCGCTAGCCAAGCGCCGGCGCCGGCGCGTGCACAGATGGGTCGACGTCGGGGTGAGGGGTGACGTCCCTCGAAGGACAGCGGGCTAGTGCGTCCGGACATCGACAGATCCGCGCACTCAACGCGGCAGATCCGGATGTTCCCGACAAGCGGCGAAAGACGCAGCATGCCGTACGACTCTGCCGTTCGCATGAGCGAGGTCGGGTGGCGCGAGTTCCTTGGCGCTGAGCTCGTCGACGATTGGGTAGTTCCTCACTGCGGTCCGATGGCGGTGTTCCGAGTCGGAACCCTTCAAGAGCCGGCGCGTATTGCGGCGGACGTGGCCGAGGTGAACGGCCTGGAATCGCGGACCTTGCTCGCCAGAGGAGTTGCGCGTGCCTGCGACTCGAACGTGGGCCACCTCCACGACGGGGGGCGCGTCGACGACTGCACCGGCATCGGTCGGCGCTGCGGACCCCACGGCAGTGGGGGCGGGCGGCGGCTGGGGCCAATCCGAATGGATTTCGTCGCCGAACTATCTCGGCGCCGGCGCTTTGTGGTCGGTGTCGGACGCCGCCGAGGTGTCTTTGCGGGGACGTCGAGTTCCCAGCAGGGTCGCGTCCGCGAGCAGGAGAACGCCTGCCGTTGTGGTGAGCGTCCCGCGGATTGCCTCCGACCAGGGGCGGGCGTCGTAAGGCCCGATCCCGTACATGGCCGCGGCGACGAACGGCGACGACAGCACCAAGGCAACACCGGCAGCCGCCGTCAATCCGTGAGCGTTGAGGCTGAACCAGATCAGCAGGGGAGCCGGTACGAAGTACCATGCGAACAAGGCAAGGCCGTCACCCACCGGGTGCACCGCGATGCCGGTCAGTCCAGAAATGAGCGTGGCAACGCCGACACTCACCAGCGCGGCCACTCCGATGGCCCAGACAACGCCAACGATGGCCTCCGGGCGTCGTCCATTTAGCGCCCACGGCAACAGCACGTAGGCGAGAGCAAGGACGAGCAGCGAGACGCCGGCCAGTTGTGCTGCCGTACCGATGGGCTCCCACGGAGCTTCGGGTGCGATGAAGTCGTACAGGTGATCTTGACGCAGGTCGCACAGCTCGGAATAGTTGTCACCCCACGCGCACGCGCCGGCCCAGCGTTGCGCTGACGCGGTGCACATCAGCGCCCCGGAGAACCCCAGCAGCAACCCCACCCCGGCTCGCAGAAACCGCAGCACCATCGTCCTCCCCGCTCTGTTCGGCTCCCAGTGTGAGACCCGCACAGACGCGGCGGAAGGCCTGGCGGGTGCCGGTTGTGGAGCGGAGTTGCCGTCGACCACGCCAATCGGGAACGACATGCGCCGACGTGGGCGCCGACGTGCGCCGACAGGCGACGAAAGGACGCTGTTCGATCCGCAATCGTGCCGAGGCAGACCTAAGGTCGTTGACGTGAGAGAACTCCCCGTCCTCGATGCGACTGACCAGCGCATCCTTGGCAGCTTGCTGGAGAAGCAGACGACCGTGCCCGCCACCTATCCCCTCTCTGCGAACGCACTGGTGTCGGCGTGCAACCAGACGAGCAGCCGCGACCCCGTCACCGACCTCGACCAGCAGATCGTCGAGCGGACCGCGAAGTCGCTCAAGGAGCGCGGGCTGCTGAGGATCGTGTGGTCCGACACCGGGCGCCGGACACTGAAGTACCACCAGATCCTCGACGAGCATCTCGCCCTCGAGCCCGATGAGCGGGCGCTGCTCACGGTGCTGCTGCTCCGCGGCGCGCAGGCGCCGGGTGAGCTGCGCACCCGCACCGAGCGGTTGCACAGGTTCGCCGACCGCGGCGAGGTCGAGGAGTGCCTGCGCCGGATGGCGAGCCGCCCCCAACCGCTGGTGCGCGAACTCGAGCGCCGGTCGGGCAAGCAGGATCCGCGCTGGATCCACCTCCTGGGAGCCGCGYCCGAGCAGACCTCAGGCGAAACCGGCCCAGCTGGGAGTGCCGACACCTCGCGCATCCGCGTCACGCAGATCATCGCCGACCTCCACGTACCCGACCTCCCCGCCTCCAGGAGCTTCTACACCGACTACCTCGGGTTAGCCGAAGAGGAGTTCAGCCTGGGCTGGGTAGCCCGCCACACCTCGCCGGTATCCAGGGCGACGCTCCAGGTGATGACCAGCGATGCCACCGCGCCCGTGGATCCCGTGGTCACGGTCATGGTCGACGACGTCGACGCCGCCTACCGCCAAGCACAGGAGCGCGGGTACGAGATCGTGCATCCCCTGACAACCGAGACGTGGGGCGTGACTCGCTTCTTCGTCCGCGCTCCCGATGGCAACGTGCTCAACGTCGTTCAGCAGCACGCAAGCTGAGGGGTCTTGGTCATCCGCGGCTACTAGACGATTCCCGTAGGGCCGGTGTCTGGCCAGACTCGGTCCAGGTGATCGGCGGGCAGCTCTCCACGCGGCTGCCCACCGGCTGTTCTGGTGTGGCTCACTTTCGGTCTGCGGCCCGCCGGTCACCGTGACGAGGCGTGGCTCAAGAAGGGACTGCCCTGCTC
>NZ_JBFUMD010000276.1:0-5201 GCF_054049555.1 Nocardioides sp. P5_C9_2 | reverse complement strand
GCTCGTGGGAGGGCGTGAGCCAGACGCTGGGGGCGCCGCTGCGGCTGTCGACGCGGCCCGGGGTCGGCACGGCAGTGGCCCAGTCGGCCGTGCTGGCCAGGAGCGCCACCGCCGCCGTCACCGGTGACGAGGAGGTCACCGGCTCCGAGCTCGTGGTGGACGCGACCGGCGCCGTCCCGCGGCTCGCGTGGGAGGTCGTCACCGGCGGCGTCCAGGCCGACGGCACGCCCAGCCGCCTGAGGTCGTACGTCGACGCCCGCACCGGCAAGGTCTTCCGCACCGAGCAGGGAATCCACACCGCCGACGGCTCCGGCCAGTCGCTGTACTCCGGCACGGTGCCGCTCCAGCTCACCCAGTCCGGGTCGGCGTACCTGATGAAGGACGCGACCCGGGGCGGCACCTACACCACCGACGTCAACAACGGCACCGACTCGATGCTCTGCCAGCTCTTCGGTTCGGGATGCAAGACCGGGACGACGTTCAGCTCGCCCGACACGTCCTTCGGCAACGGCACCACCAGCAGCCGCGAGTCCGCGGCGGTGGACGCGCAGTACGGCACGAACATGACCTGGGACTACTTCAAGCTGGTCCACGGCCGCAACGGGATCTTCGGCAACGGCACCGGCTCCTACAACCGCGTGCACTACGGCAAGAACTACGTCAACGCGTTCTGGGACGGCACCAAGATGACGTACGGCGACGGGGACGGTGTCAGCTTCGGCCCGCTGACCTCGCTCGACGTCGCCGGCCACGAGATGACCCACGGCGTCACCGAGAACACCGCCGGCCTCACCTACTCGGGGGAGTCGGGCGGGCTCAACGAGTCCACCTCGGACATCTACGGGACGATGGTGGAGTTCTACGCGGCCAACGCGGCCGACCCCGGCGACTACCTGATCGGTGAGGAGTTCGACCTCAAGAACCACCGCGGCTTCCGCCGCATGGACGACCCCGCCTCCGACGGCAGCTCGCAGAACTGCTGGACGACCGGCACCAAGGATCTCGACGTGCACTACTCCTCGGGCGTGGGCAACCACTTCTTCTACCTGCTCTCGGAGGGCGCCGGCACCAAGACGTTCGGCGGGGTGGCACACACGTCGACCACCTGCAACGGCGCGACCCTGACCGGGATCGGCCGGGACGCGGCAGCATCGATCTGGTTCCGGGCGCTGACGGTCTACATGACGTCGTCGACCACCTACTCGGGTGCCCGGACGGCCACCCTCTCGGCGGCCCGCGACCTCTACGGCGCCGGCAGCGCCCAGCAGTCCGCGGTCGCCGCTGCATGGAGCGCGGTCTCCGTGGCCTGACCCACGACGTCACGGAGGGCCTGCACCCCACGGGGGTGCAGGCCCTCTGTCGTGCTGGTCCGTCGTGCCGGTGGCTGACGCCGGTCGGTCAGGGGACCATCCAGCTGAGCACGGCGGTGGACTGCAGGCCCACCAGGATGCACATCAGGAAGAGCAGGCCCAGGCTCCAGCCGATGACCTTGCGGAAGATGTCGCCCTCCCGGCCGGCCATGCCGACGGCGGCCGCCGCGATGGCGAGGTTCTGGGGGCTGACCATCTTGCCGAGGACGCCTCCGGAGGTGTTGGCGGCGGCCATCAGCACGGGGTCGAGACCGGCCTGGGCGGCCGTCTGGACCTGGAGCGCACCGAAGAGGGCGTTGGCGGAGGTGTCGGAGCCGGTGACGGCCACCCCGAGCCATCCGAGGATCGGGGACAGCAGCGCGAACGCGGCTCCCGTGCCGGCGAGCCAGGCGCCGAGCGAGGCGGTCTGGCCCGACAGGTTCATCACGTAGGCAAGGGCCAGCACCGCCATCACGGTGATGATCGCGGACTTGAGCTCGACGTAGGTGCGGCCGTAGGTACGCAGGGCGTCGCCCGGGCTTACCTTGAGGATCAGCATCGTGATGAGGCCGGCGAGGATCATCAGCGTGCCGGCGGCGGGCAGCCAGTTGAACGCGAACGTCGTCGTCGAGACCGGCTCGCCGCCGGTGTTGAGTACCTCGAGGCCGGGCCACCCGAACGTGTAGGTGAACGGCTTCTCGGCCAGGTACTCCTTGATGGCCGGGATGTTGACGATCGAGAAGATCACGATGATGACGCCGTACGGCGCGTAGGCCTTTGCGACCTCGGCCCCCGAGTCGTGGACGGGGGTGTCGCCGGACCCGGATCCGGGGCCCGTCGCGCGAGCCGTCGAGGAGGTGACGGCCGTGGAGACGCCGTGCGGCTGGCGACGCCCCGACGCGGACGTGCCGGCACGCTCCAGCTCGTCCTCCTCGGCCACGACGCGGTCGGCGGTGAGCACCTCGGACGGCGTCCACACGCGCAGCAGCAGCACGACGGCGGCGGCGGCGACGAGGCTGGCGACGATGTCGGCCAGCGGCACGGAGATGTAGTTGGCGGCCACGAACTGCGCGAGCCCGAAGGCCGCGCCGCAGACGAGAGCCGGGAACCACGTCTGGCGTACGCCGCGCTTGCCGTCGACGACGAAGACCAGCACGAGCGGGACGATGACGGCCAGGATCGGGGTCTGCCGCCCGACCATGGCGCCCAGGGTCTCGACGTTCAGGCGCGGGTCGTCGCTGGCGCCCGACGAGACCGCGGCGAGGGTGACGATGGGCGTGGCCAGGGCGCCGAAGGCGACGGGAGCGGTGTTGGCGATCAGGGCGACCGCGGCGGCCTTGATCGGCCGGAACCCGAGGGCCATCAGCATCACGACGGTGATGGCGACCGGGGTGCCGAAGCCGGCCAACGCCTCGAGCAGCGCGCCGAAGCAGAAGGCGATGATCATCGCCTGGATCCGCTGGTCAGGGCTCACCCGCTCGAACGAGCGCCGCAGCACGTCGAAGTGCCCGGAGGCGACGGTCAGGTTGTAGACCCAGATCGCGTTGATGACGATCCACAGGATCGGGAAGAAGCCGAACGCCGCGCCCTCGGTGGCCGCGAGGAGGGCCTGGCCGACGGGCATGGCGAAGAGCACGACCGCGACGACGAGGGCCACGCCGAGCGAGATGAGGCCGGCGACCCAGGCGCGGAGGCGGAGCCCGCCCAGGAGCACGAAGAGCGTCAGCAGGGGGATGATCGCGCACAGCGCGGAGAGGGCCAGCGAGTCGCCGACCGGTGAGAGGTTCTGTTGGAACACGGGGTCTCCCGAAAGGTTGTGGGTGGATCAGGCCGTCGTGAACGTCGTCGCTGGAGCCCCCCGGATGGAGGCGTCGAGCACCTCGATCGTGTGGGCCATGCCCATCGGGCGTCCGCCGTCGGCGGTGGTCAGGCGCTCGATCGCCGAGGTCACCTGCATCAGGCACCCGGGGTTGGCGGTGACCAGCACCTCGGCGCCGGTGGAGACGATGTTGTGGGCCTTGCGGTCCCCGAGCTCGCGCGCGGGCTCGGGGTTCGTGATGTTGTAGATGCCGGCCGACCCGCAGCACAGGTCGCCCTCCGGGATCTCCCGCAGCTGCAGGCCCGGGATCGCCTCGAGCAGGCGACGGGGCTCGGYGCGCACGCCCTGGGCGTGGGCCAGGTGGCAGGCGTCGTGGTAGGCGATGGTCATCTCGAGCGGATGGCGGGGCGCGACCGGGCCGAGCTCGTCGAGGATCTCGGAGATGTCGCGGACCCGGCCCGCGAACTCCTGGGCCCGGGCGGCGTAYGCCGGGTCGTCGGCGAGCAGCGCGGCGTACTCCTTCATCGAGGAGCCGCAGCCGGCGGCGTTGACGACCACCCGCTCGACGCCGGTCGACTCGAAGGCGTCGACGAGCGCGCGGGCGTAGTCCTGCGCCTCCTGCTCGCGGCCGTTGTGCACCGACAGCGCGCCGCAGCAGCCCTGCGAGCGGGGGACCACGACGTCGCAGCCCTCGGCGCGCAGCACCCGGGCGGTGGCGGAGTTGACGCCTGGGAAGAACGCGCCCTGCACGCAACCGGTGAGCAGGCCCACCGTCATCCGGCGGGTGCCGGTGGCGCGGATGTGCTCGGGCAGCGGCTCGGGGCGACCCAGCCGAGGGGCGAGGCTCTCCATCGCCGCCAGGTGGGGGGAGAGGCGGTCGAGGAGGCCGGTACGACGCACCGCGCGGTCGAGGCCGGTGGCCTGCATGGCGCGCAGGGGACCGCGCAGCAGCCGGAGCCGGCGGGGGTGCGGGAAGAGGGCGAAGATGAGGCCCCGCAGTGCCTTTTCCTGGGGGGCGCGCTCGTGGTGGCGCTCGACCTGGGCCCGGGTCTGCTCGATCAGGGTGTCGTACTGGACGCCCGAGGGGCACGCCGTGACACAGGCCATGCAGCCCAGGCAGGCGTCGAAGTGACCGACCATCTCGTCGCTCATCGGCTCGCCCTCCAGCCCCTCCTTCATGAGGTAGATGCGCCCACGCGGGGAGTCCATCTCCTCACCCCAGAGCACGTACGTCGGGCAGGTCGGCAGGCAGAACCCGCAGTGCACGCAGTCGCCGATCAGGGCGGCGTCGGGCGGGTTGTGGTCGTCGAAGGCGCCGCCGGGGGCCGGCATGCCGAGGTCGACAGGGTCGGTGACCCCGCCCATCTCGCCCAGCGTGCCGTCGGTGTCGTGCTCGGTCGTGCTCATCAGATGCCTCCCACGAAGCGTCCCGGCGAGAGCCGGTGGTCAGGGTCGAACTGGTCCTTCACGCGGCGCATCAGGTCGAGCGCGGGRATCGGTCCCCACACGTCGACCGCGGCCTTCACCGCG
Organism: Nocardioides sp. P5_C9_2; assembly: GCF_054049555.1. Taxonomy (NCBI): domain Bacteria; kingdom Bacillati; phylum Actinomycetota; class Actinomycetes; order Propionibacteriales; family Nocardioidaceae; genus Nocardioides; species Nocardioides sp. P5_C9_2. The sequence goes on along the minus strand of NZ_JBFUMD010000276.1, from coordinate 503 downwards.
GCGGGCGCGTCGACGACGACGGCGGTGCCGCCGTGCCGGGTGCACACCTCACGCAGCCGGGCCAGGGCCGACCGGACGTCGTCGGCCGGGGTGCCGGGGTCGAGGGACCCGTAGAGCACGCCGGAGCCCGCCGAGCCGCGCACCGCGACACCGCCGTCCTCGGCCGCGGCCAGGACGTCGGCGACCCCGGAGAGCACGCAGGTGAGCTTGAGGGCGGTGCTGCGGGCGTCACCGGCGGAGGTCACGTCCCAGGGGTACGTCGCCCCGCCCGCGGGCTCGTCGTCGGTCTCGCTCGCGTCCGGCCCGAGCAGGCGGCGTACGGCGTCGACCCGGGCGGTGACGCTGTCGGGGCGGCCCTCGACCAGCACGGCGAGGGTGCCGGCGCCACCGGCCCAGTCGACCTCGACCGCGGCCGGCACGACCTGCGAGTGCACGACCGACTGCGCGAGGGTCAGTGCGCGGCCGGGTGAGTCGACGGGCGCGACGACCCAGCGGTGGGCGGC
>NZ_JBFUMD010000275.1:0-5204 GCF_054049555.1 Nocardioides sp. P5_C9_2 | reverse complement strand
GCGCGAGGCCCGTGCCGACCTCGAGGTGTCGCCGTACGACCTGCAGCTCCGCGCGACGCCCCGCGATCGTCGGGGATGCTCCGGGCTCCGGCGCGCCCCCCCGGCTGGCCGCGAGCCAGAGGTCGTGGAAGCGGGCAGTGTCGCCGTCGAGCGCCTCGACGAGGAGCTCCAGGACGCCCCAGGTGGGCAGTCGCGCGGTGGAGAACACGTGCGAGACCGTGGTGTGGCTGCACCCGGCCGACCGGGCGAGTGTCCGCAGGCTGGGCCAGCCTGCCCTCAGGTGGAGGTCGTGCAGGGCATCGACGAGCTCCCGCTGCGGTCCCGGCGGGATCTCAGGTCGTGGCAGTCCTCCCACCCTCGACTCCTCGTCGACGGTCCTCCGGTGTCGCCCGAGCGACCTTCTCGCTCCAGCATCGCGGGACGCCGGACCCCTGTCATGGCCCATCCGGACCAGTCGGGTCACTTCTCCTGGGAGCGCACCCGGATGCCTGCCGCCGACAGCGAGCTGAGCGGCACCGTCACCGCGCYGGAGGGGTCGGTGAAGAAGTCGTTGCCCTTGTCGTCGACGACGATGAAGGCCGGGAAGTCCTCGACCTCGATCTTCCAGACCGCCTCCATGCCGAGCTCCTCGTACTCGAGCACCGACACCGAGGTGATGCAGTCCTGGGCCAGCCGTGCGGCCGGGCCGCCGATCGAGCCGAGGTAGAAGCCGCCGTGGGCGTCGCAGGCCTCGGTGACGACCTTGGAGCGGTTGCCMTTGGCGAGCATCACCTTCGAGCCGCCCGCGGCCTGGAACTGCTCGACGTACGAGTCCATCCGGCCGGCCGTGGTCGGACCGAAGGAGCCCGACGCCATGCCCTCGGGAGTCTTGGCGGGACCGGCGTAGTAGACGGGGTGGTCGCGCAGGTACGACGGCATCTCCTCGCCGGCGTCGAGGCGCTCCTTGATCTTCGCGTGCGCGATGTCGCGGGCGACGACCAGCGGCCCGGTCAGTGAGAGCCGGGTCTTGACCGGGTGCTTCGACAGCTCGGCCAGGATCTGGTCCATCGGCTGGTTCAGGTCGATCTCGACGACCTCCCCGGCCGCGATCTCGTCCGAGACGCCCGCGGACGGCATGTACTGCGCGGGGTCGGTCTCGAGCTGCTCGAGGAAGACGCCCTCGGCCGTGATCTTGCCCAGCGCCTGGCGGTCGGCCGAGCAGGAGACGGCGATCGCGACGGGGCACGACGCGCCGTGGCGGGGGAGCCGCACGACGCGGACGTCGTGGCAGAAGTACTTGCCGCCGAACTGCGCGCCGATCCCGAAGGACTGGGTGAGCTTGAAGACCTCCTCCTCGAGCTCGAGGTCGCGGAAGCCGTGGGCGCKCATCGAGCCCTCGGTCGGGAGGTTGTCGAGGTAGTGCGCGGAGGCGTACTTCGCGGTCTTGAGCGCGAACTCCGCGCTCGTGCCACCGATGACGACGGCGAGGTGGTACGGCGGGCACGCGGCCGTGCCGAGCGAGCGGATCTTCTCGTCGAGGTAGGTGAGCAGGCGCTCGGGGTTGAGGATCGCCTTGGTCTCCTGGAACAGGAACGACTTGTTGGCCGAACCGCCGCCCTTGGCCATGAAGAGGAACTTGTACTCCGGCCTCTGCTGTCCATCGGGGCCGAAGCTCTGCGGCGTCGAGTAGATCTCGATCTGCGCCGGCAGGTTGGTGCCGGTGTTCTTCTCCTCGAAGGTCGTCAGCGGCGCGAGCTGGGAGTAGCGCAGGTTGAGGGTGGTGTACGCGTCGTACACGCCGCGGCTGATCGCCTCGCCGTCGTCGATGCCGGTGAGGACGCCCTCGGACTTCTTGCCCATCACGATCGCGGTGCCGGTGTCCTGGCACATCGGCAGCACGCCGCCGGCGGAGATGTTGACGTTCTTGAGCAGGTCGAGGGCGACGAAGCGGTCGTTGCCGCTGGACTCGGGGTCGTCGATGATCCTGCGCAGCTGCGCGAGGTGCGCGGCGCGCAGGTAGTGGCTGATGTCGTGCATCGCCTCCGCGGTCAGCCGCTGGATCGCCTCGGGCGACACGCGCAGGAAGGTCTGGCCGTCGACCTCGAGGGTGGAGACCCCGTCGGTCGTGATGAGGCGGTACGGCGTCTCGTCGGGGCCGGTCGGCAGGAGGTCGGAGTACCGGAATTCAGCGTCGCTCACGAGACGGCAGGGTACGCCGCGGGCTCGGGCATAGCCGACGGTGCCCGGGCGTTGGATCGGTGTGCCCGATCACGACCACCGCCAGGACCCCGTCCTCGACTCCCTCGTCATCGGCGCCGGCCAGGCGGGCCTCTCCGCGTCGCGACACCTGGCGCAGCGCGGCATCGAGCACGTGGTCCTCGACGCCGACGAACGGCCGGGTGGCGCGTGGCAGCACCGGTGGGACTCGCTGACCATGGAGGACGTCCACGGCGTGGCCGACCTGCCCGACGCGGTCGCGCCGGGACGCTCGGACGCCGCCGCCAACGTCGTCGTGCCGGCGTGGTTCGCCGACTACGAGCGGCGCTTCGACCTGCCGGTGCTCCGTTCCCACGTCGTCGACGCGGTCACCAGCGACGGCGACCCGATCGTCGTGCACACGACCGAGGGTCGGACGTGGCGCGCCCGGACCCTGGTCAACGCCACCGGCACCTGGACGCAGCCGTTCGTGCCGCACTACCCGGGCATCGAGACCTTCGCCGGCGAGCAGCTGCACACCCACGCCTACCCCGGTCCGGAGCACTTCGCCGGGAAGCGGGTCCTGGTGGTCGGCGGCGGAGCCTCCGCGGTGCAGTTCCTGGGCGAGCTGGCCCCGGTCGCGGACACCCTGTGGGTCACCCGCCGCGAGCCGGTGTGGCGCACCGGGGACTTCGACCCCGAAGCAGGTCTCGCCGCGGTCACCCTGGTGGCCGACCGGGTACGCCGGGGGCTGCCGCCGGCGAGCGTCGTGGGCGTCACCGGGCTGGCCCTGCGGCCGCAGGAACGGGAGGCCGAGCGGCTCGGGGCCTACCGCCGGCGGCCGATGTTCGAGCGGATCGAGCGGACCGGGGTGCGATGGGCCGACGGTGCCTCCGAGCGGGTCGACACCATCCTGTGGGCCACCGGCTTCCGCCCGGCGATCGGCCACCTGGCCCCGCTGCGGCTGCGCTCACCGCTGGGCGGCGTCCAGCTCGATGTCGGCGGCGCGGTCCAGGGTGCGGTGACGGCCGTGCGCGACCCGCGCGTCCAGCTCGTCGGCTACGGACCGTCGGCGAGCACGATCGGCGCCAACCGGGCGGGCCGGGCGGCCGCGATCGCCGTACGCCGCTGGCTGACCGCGGCCGACGACGAGCTGACCGCCTAGTCCGCTGTCATCTTCTGTCAACCCCCGTCAACCGGGGGTCGACCTGGCCAACTCTGGATCCATACCGCCGCAACCGCAGCGGAACAAGCCAGGGGAGCAGAGCCATGAACACCACGCCGTACCGCCGCATCGTCGCCATCGCCGGCGCCGCGGCCATCACCATCATCACCACCGTCACCTTCAGCCCCGCGACCTCCGCGTCGGCCGGTGCCGGTCACCAGAACCGCCCGTGCTTCATGGTCCGGGCGCACTGGAACACGGCAGAGGGCCCGCAGCCCACCTGCCCCGTCCCGTCGTGGCAGCGCATGTCCTGACGGGGCGTCGTTCCCCTGGTCCGGGCGATCAGCGGCCACCCGCCGTGGTGGCTGCGATCGCCCGGGACAGTGGGACGTGCTGGCTCGCGTCGCTCGCGGCGCGTGCCAGGAGGCGCTTGGCGACCGTGCCTCGGCCGTCGCGGAGCGCGACCTGCGCCGCCCGCCAGCGGCAGTACGCCGCGTCGTGCGGGCGGGTGAGCCGGTCCCACTCGCTCGCTGCACTGGACCACTTCTCGAGGTCGGCCCCGCCGTCGAGCCGCGACAGCTCGGCCGCCCACGTGAGCCCGTGGGCGTGACGGTCGGCGGGCACCCGGCCGGCCTCGAAGAGGTCGCCCGGCGCCCGGGCGCGGAGCTCCACCAGCCGGTGGTGCGCGGCAGGCACTTGGACCACCGTGTCGGTGACTGCCGTGCGGCCGTTGCTGAGGTCGGCGGCCGCGCGGGCGGCGCGCGACAGCAGGCCGGCCTGGAAGATGGAGAGGTCGGTGGGGAGGAGGCGGTCGAGCAGCCCGGTGAGCAGGTCCAGCGCACGAGCCGGCTCGGAGGACCAGAGCAGGAGCTCCGAGGCGGGGTACACGATCTCGCTCCGGTTCAGCAGCGACGAGACGGGGATGGCAGCGAGGGCCTCGAACCCCGCCGCAGCAGCCGCCAGGTCTCCCGTGAGCATCTCTACCTGTGCCCGCTCGAGGTAGAGCCAGTAGTGATCGTGGTCGATCGGTGCCGCCGTGGCCGCCATGACGTGTCCGGCGGCCCGCGACGTCCGTCCCTCGAGCAGCTCGGCGTCCGCCACGTTGGCGACGAGAGCCGCCACGACATACGTGTCGATCGACCACTCGCGTGCCGTCGCGAGCGCCGGGGCGGCTGCCTCCGCGACCGACGAGGCGGGCGCGGACGTCTTCAGGAGCATGTCGGTCACCACGAGGGCGTCGAAGACCTCCCGGAACGGGTCGCGGGTATCCCGTCCCAGGCGACGGGCACTCTCCACGTGGGCCCAGCCGGCGGCCGGGTCGCCGTACATCGTCTCGTGCCATGCCTGGTTCATGAGGGCGCGCACGTGACCGTCGACGTGTCCGACGCGTTCGCAGATCTCGGCGGCCCGCGCCACCCCGTCCGCGGCCTCGTCGGGACGGCCCTGGTGACGGAGGTGGCCGGCCAGCTCCAGCAGGAGGTCGGCGTGCTCAGCCGACGCGGGCAGGCGCTCGTACTCGACCAGCGCCTCCTCCAACAGCTCCAGGGCGGCGACGGAGTCGGTGTAGCCGCGGGTGGCACCCAGTGTGCTGAGCAGCCGGGCGCGGTCGCGACCGACCACGTCGGCGAGCCGGATCGCGGCCTCCTCCATCAACGCCGCTGCCTCGTCACCGCGACCGCTGTCGTCCAGGGCACTGGCGGCCGCGCAGTAGGCCTGGCAGAGCGAGACCTCGTGCCGCACGTCGAGTGGTTCCTCCCAGAGCGAGATGACCCGCAGCCACTCCTCCGCCTCCTGACGTGGTGCGAACCGGGCGTGCGCCTGGTCGGCCGCGACGATCCGCCACTCGAGCTCCCGAGCGCGCTCC
>NZ_JBFUMD010000274.1:0-5235 GCF_054049555.1 Nocardioides sp. P5_C9_2 | reverse complement strand
GGCTCGGGCTCGACGGTCTCCACAGCGGCAGAGTCCACAGCGGCGGACTCCACAGCGGCGGAGTCGGTGTCGACCTGCTCGGTCGCCAGCTCCTCGGCCGGGAGGTCCTTCTGCAGCGACGTCACCGACGCGATGGCAGCGGACTCGTCGGCGGTGGACGACTCGTCGGTGCCCGACGGTGCCTCGGTGAGTGCGGCACGACGCGAGCGCAGCGGCATGGCGCCGCGCTTGGGCTTCGGCGCGGCCGTGTTGAGCGCCGAGGGCGTGTTCGAGGCGACGTCGGCGCCGGTGGCCAGGCCACGCTGGGCCAGGGTGCCACCCGGCTGACGGGACGGCAGGCCGGTGCCCGCGTCGGTCGACGGGAGGCCGGTCGCGGATGCGCGGTCTGCCATCGACGAGCCGGGCTGGCGCGTGGGGAGGCCGATGACGGTGGCCGAGGCGGCCGGTTCGTCGGTCTCCGTGGTCGGGTCGACGTCGGTCTCCGACGACTCGCCGGACGAGTCGTCGGACGAGTCGTCGGACACGACCTCGGGCACGAAGGGAGCCTGCTCGGGCTCGACGCCCTCCTCGAGGGCGGGCTCGACCTCGGCCGGGGCCTCCGGCATGGGCGGGGCGCCGTCGCGCAGTGCCGACTCCGGCACGAACACGGTGGCGGTGATGCCGGACGCCGCGTTGGTGGCGAGGGCGACGTCGATGCCGTGGCGCTTGGCGAGACGGCTGACCACGAACAGGCCCATGCGCCGGGCGGTGTCCGGGGTGACGTCGGCACCCGACTCGAGGGTCTCGTTGATCTGGCGCAGGGACTCCTCGGGGATGCCGAGGCCCGAGTCGCTGACGTCGATGGTCAGGCCGCCGGGCGCGGGGGCCGTGGACAGCGTGACGAAGGTCGACGGCGAGGAGTAGGACAGGGCGTTGTCGACGAGCTCGGTGAGCAGGTGGATCAGGTCACCGGCCGCGGCCTCGCCGACCCGGCTGTCGAGGGTCGAGTCGATGCGCACGCGCTGGTAGTCCTGCACACCGGCGGTCGCGGCCTGGGTGGCCTCGGTGACCGACAGGCTCTCCCAGCCGGCGGACCGGGCGGGGGCGTCGGCGAGGATCAGGAGCGAGTCCGAGGTACGACGCATGCGGGACGCGAGGTGGTCGAGACGGAAGAGGCTCTCCAGTCGCTTGGGGTCCTCCTCGTCCTTCTCCAGCGCCTCGATCAGGTTGAGCTGCTGGTTGATGAGGGTCGTGTTGCGACGCGACAGCGTCACGAACATCTCCCCGACCTGGCTACGCAGCTGGGCCTCACCGGAGGCGAGCGTCACGGCCTGGCGGTGGAGGTCGTCCACGGCGCGGGCCAGCTGACCGATCTCCTCGTGCGTGTGGACGTCGATCGCCACGAACTCGGCGGGCTCGCCACCGGAACGGATCCGGGCGACGGCGTCGGGCAGGTCCTCGTTGGCGACCTGGAGGGCGCCCTCACGGACCTTGCGGATCGGGCCGAGCAGCGAGCGGGAGATGACGAGCGCGAGGGCGATGGCCGCGAGCAGCGCGCCGAGGGTGAGGGCCGCGTCGAAGAGGGCGCGGTCGCGGGCGTTCGTCGCCGTGGCGGCGAGGCCCTGGTCGACCTCGAGGAGCAGGGTCTCGGACAGGTTGTCGTACTCGTCGTACGCGTCGGCGCCACCGAGCTCGGTGCTGGTGCCCGTGCGAACGGCGCGGGTGCGCTCGCCGTTGTTGGTACGCAGCGTGCGCACCGCGCTCTCGGCGTCGTCGAGGGCACCGGCCAGTCGGTCGATGGCCGCGCTCTCGGCGCCGAGCTCGGAGTAGAGGGCCTGCGAGACGCTGCGGCTGCGGTCCGCGTCGGAGCCGAGGGCCTGCTGCATCGCGAGGGAGAAGCGACCGCCGAGCGACTGGGCGAGGAGCTCGAGGCGGGGCTCGGGGGTGTTCTGGGCGCTGGTGATCGTGGTGATCAGCTTGGTCACACCCGACTGGAGCTGACGCAGCTGCGCGATCCAGGTGTCGGGGCTCAGCGTGGCGGTGTTGTCGTCACGGATCGAGCGGCTCAGGTCCAGCAGGGTCGCGACCTGGAGACTCTGGTCGTACGTCAGCCCCGCGGTGCCGGCCGTGGCGGTGAGCTGCTCGGCCGCCGCCTTGATGTCCTCGACGGCCTCGTCGAGCTCGGTCTGGCTGGCACCGGTCGACGACTGGGCCGCGACCATGGCGCGCTCGGCCGCTGTCAGGTAGTCCACGGCCGGACGCAGCACCGTGACCTGCTCGGCACTGGCGGACGCGTTCGACGACTCGTCGAGGTCCGACTTCACCCGCAGACCACCGAGGGTCGCGGCAAGCAGCAACGGGATCGCCAGGGCGAGTGCCACCTTGCGACTCAATGGCCAGCCGGAGATGGCGAGCCTCGAGGCTCGTCCTCCATCGGACGGGCGCTTGTTGCTCATCGTGCCCCCTACTTCGAGGTGTCAGTCGCCACCGTGGCGACCGGCCCCTCAACAGGGGGCGAGGACGAAGATAGGCAGTGACGGAGGCCCGTGCAGGCGTTTCACCAATACTGGGGCAGACAAGTTGAAATTCGCTCCGTGTGTCCGCTTCCTCTCACCGCCCGAGTGGGGTACGAGGACGTGATCAGCGGCCCYGGCCGCGGGCCGTGAGCTCCCAGATCCCGGGGCTCGGCGTGGCCAGCAGACCCTCCTTGACCAGCTGCTGGCGGGCCCGCCGGGCGGCGTACCTCCAGCGCAGCTCGCCCTCGGGCGTGAGCTGCCGGTCCCCCTCGAGCAGGTGCTCGTCCAGGCGCTCGCCGACGGCCTCGAGCACGTCGTCGGCGGGGAGCGGTCCGGCGGCCGCGTCGAGCACGGCCAGGATGACCGGCGAGATCGCCTCGGGCTGGGTCCACCGGCGCGGGGCCCGGCGTACCGGTGCGGCGGGAGCGGACTCCCTGGCGGCGCGAGGGGTGCTCGCCTTGCGCACGCTCGCGCGCGGCGCGGCCGGCGGCCTCGCCTCGGGCGGGGGTGCGGGCGGCATCCCGTGGACGCAGTTCGCCTTGGGCAGGTCACACAGGTCGCAGTACTCGTCAGCCATCGCAGACGAGGGTATCGGGCGCGTCAGGCGCGCTCCACCTCGCTGCCCCGGGGCGTCACACCCCGAGGTGGTCGAGGTACGTCGCGAAGCCGTGCGGCGCGCGGGCCGTCCGTCGCCCCGAGGTCACCGCCGCCAGTCCCCCGGCGGCGATCCACCGGACGCCCGAGTCGCGGAGCGCGCGGACCAGCTCGACGTCCTCGTGCACGGGCAGGTGGGGAAAGCCGCCGACGGCGCGGTAGGCGGCCAGTGAGAAGCCGAGGTTGGCCCCGTGGACGTGCTCGTGGCCGTCCTCGAGCGTGTGCCGCTCCCGCCACAGCGCGTGCTCCCGGTCGGTGAGGTCGCGCGGGTCCGGGAGCACGGTGCCGACGACCAGGTCGTGCCCGCCGGCGGCGAGCTCGGCCTGGGCGGTCAGCCAGTGCGGCGGCACCACCGTGTCGGCGTCTGTGCTGGCGATCCACACCCGGCCCGGATCCGCGGTGCCGGTCCACGCCGCGGCCGCGGCGACGCCCGCCGCGCGGGCCGCCCCCACCTGGCCGGACGACACGGTCACCGCGGTCACGCCGGCACGTCCCGCGACGACCCCGGGCGTCTCGTCGGCGCAGGAGTCGAGCACCACGAACACGTGGCACTCGATGCGGGGGTGGGTGCGGGCCAGCTCGGCGGTCGCCCGGGCCAGCGAGTCGAGGCACGCGGGCAGCAGCCGCTCCTCGTCGCGGGCGGGGACGACGACGGCGAGCACGCTGGGCGTGCCGAGCAGCTCCGGCGCGGTCACGGCGTCGCTCGCAGCACGTGGAGGACGAAGTCGGGATCCTGGTGCTCGGCCAGCACCCGCGCCCCGGTCGCGAGGAACACCTCGTGGACCCGCGGCCCGGTGAGCGGCCAGCCGACGAGGTCGTGACGCCAGTGGCACAGCAGCAGGTGCCCGTCCTCCTCCAGCGCCCCCAGCGCCCGCGAGACGAGCTCGCCGAGGGCCGACGGGCTCAGGAAGTAGCCCACCTCGGACACCGACACCAGGTCGAAGCGCCCCTCGGGCCACTGCGCCGGCAGGTCCGCCCGGCGTACGTCGACGTGGTCGCTGCCGGCGAGACGCTCACGCGCCGCCTCGACCGCGGCGGCACTGGAGTCGAGTGCCACGAGGGCGTCGCAGCGCCCGGCCAGGTCGACGGCCAGCGCCCCGACCGAGCAGCCCACCTCGAGCACGCGGTCGTACCGCTCGCGGGGCAGGCTGGCCAGGGTGATCGCGCGCTTGCGCCGCTCGTACCAGCCGTCCACGTCCCACGGGTCGTCCCGGTCACGGTGCACGCGGTCGAGGGCGTCGTCGGGGGCGGGCTCGGGCACCTCGATCAGCACCTCGACGTCACGGTCGAAGTGCGCGAGCAGCGCGGGGCCGAGCAGGACCTCGTCGCCGGGCTCCGCCGACAGCGGGGCGACCTGGGAGGCGTGCGCGGCCACCGCGGAGCGCTTGCCGGCGCGGGCGGTGTCGTCGAGTCGCACGGCCCGGGCCTCGGCCCACGGCAGGGTCTCCGCGGTCCCCCAGTGCCACATCCAGACGGGGTACTCCACCAGGCGTGCGTCCGTACGCCGCGCCGCCACCGCCGCCGCGCGGCCCACCGCCTCGTGGTCGGGGTGGCCGTCGTGGCGCCACGGCGCGGCCAGCAGCGTCCGGTCGCCGGCGAGCCCGACGGCCGCGACGAGCTCGGCGACGAGCGTGTCCTCGTGCTCGGCCACGGACCCGTCGGGGAGGTCGAGGCACCGGATCCGGGCCGCGCCCGCCAACCGCGCGACGGCCCGCTCCAGCTCACCGCGACGCAGGTCGGCCAACGACACGGGATCGTGGGTCGGAGACGAGGGGTGGGACCCCTCGCCGGCGGTCGCCGAGACGACCAGCACCTCCCAGCCGGCGCGGCCGGCGAGGTGCACCAGCCCGCCCGCGCCCAGCGTCTCGTCGTCGGGGTGGGCGCCGACCACGACCAGCCGGTCCACGGTGCTCAGGTCCATCTCGGTGAGGGGGTGCTCGGCCAGTGCCCGGGTCCACACGGAGGCCGGCGTGCCGGCCTCGTCGTGCCGGAATCCCGGTCCTGACGGGGGGATGCTCACCACGCGGGCTCCGGGGCGTCGAGCAGCAGGCCGCCGAGGGCCGCCTGGTCGCGCTCCGCGTGCCAC
>NZ_JBFUMD010000273.1:0-5258 GCF_054049555.1 Nocardioides sp. P5_C9_2 | reverse complement strand
CCCCAGGAGCCGAAGGCCCGCTCGGCGGCGGCGTAGGCACGGTCGATGTCCTCGGCCCCGGACAGCGGCGCCCGGGCGTAGACCTCCCCGGTGCTGGGATCCACCACCTCGTAGGTCTCGCCGGACGCCGAGTCGACGGGCGCGCCGTCGATGACGTTGCGGAAGGTCTGCTGGTCGCTCTGCTGCCGGTCACTGTGCGGGGCCATGGGCGTGAGCCTAGATGATTCCCGCAGCAAAACGGGAGGTCCTGCGACGGATTTCGTCGTGAAATGGACACACAACGCGCGGATCGCTTGCACTTCCAGGCTCGGGACGAGCACCATGGAGCCATGACTGACGCTCGCCACCCGGACTACGACCACCTCCAGCAGGCCGCCAAGGACCACTTGTGGCTGCACTTCACCCGCCAGGGCGCCTACGACCACGCCGACGTGCCCGTGATGGTCCGTGGTGAGGGCGCCTACCTGTGGGACGCCCACGGGAAGAGGTACCTCGACGGACTGGCCGGCCTCTTCGTCTCCCAGCTGGGCCACGGTCGTACCGAGCTGGCCGACGCCGCCGCCGCGCAGGCCCGCGAGCTCGCCTTCATGCCGCTGTGGTCCTACGCGCACCCGCCGGCCATCGAGCTGGCCGAGAAGGTCGCGTCGTACGCACCCGGTGACCTCAACCGCGTCTTCTTCACCTCCGGTGGCGGTGAGGCCGTCGAGACCGCGTGGAAGCTGGCCAAGAACTACTTCAAGCTCGTCGGCAAGCCGATGAAGCACAAGGTGATCAGCCGGGCCATCGCCTACCACGGCACCACCCAGGGGGCGCTGTCCATCACCGGGCTGCCGCTGCTCAAGCAGCAGTTCGAGCCACTGGTGCCCTCGACGTTCCGGGTGCCCAACACCAACAGCTACCGGGCCTTCGACATCACCTCGGGCCACCACGACGGCAGCGACCCGGAGGCGTTCGGTCGCTGGGCCGCGGACCAGATCGCGATCGCCATCGAGAACGAGGGCCCCGACACGGTCGCGGCCGTCTTCCTCGAGCCCGTCCAGAACGCCGGCGGTTGCTTCCCGCCGCCGCCCGGCTACTTCCAGCGGGTGCGCGAGATCTGCGACGAGTACGACGTCCTGCTCGTCTCCGACGAGGTGATCTGCGCGTTCGGGCGCCTCGGCCACATGTTCGGCGCCGAACGCTACGGCTACCAGCCCGACATGATCACCTCCGCCAAGGGACTCACCTCCGGCTATGCGCCCCTGGGCGCGATGATCGCCACCGAGCGGCTGATCGAGCCGTTCCTCGAGGACAAGGCGATGTTCGCGCACGGCTACACCTTCGGCGGACACCCCGTCTCGACGGCCGTCGGCCTGCGCAACCTCCAGCTCTTCGAGGAGGAGAAGATCCTCGAGCACGTCCGCGAGAACGAGCCCCGCTGCCGCGCGATCCTGGAGCGGCTTCTGGACCTGCCGATCGTCGGCGACGTCCGCGGCGACGGCTTCTTCTACGGGATCGAGCTGGTCAAGGACAAGGCCACCAAGGAGTCCTTCACCGATGAGGAGTGCGAGCGCATCCTCTACGGCTTCGTGTCCAAGCAGCTGTACGCCGAGGGCCTCTACTGCCGCGCCGACGACCGCGGCGACCCGGTCGTGCAGCTCGCCCCGCCGCTCATCTGCGGACCCGAGCACTTCGAGGAGATGGAGCAGATCCTCCGCGTCGTGCTCGACAAGGCGCACTCGATGCTCTGACTGGGTGTGTCCCTATTCGAGACTCACCGGCTTCCCTTGACCCGCACCCCATCCGGGGTGCGGGTTCTTGGTTGCCGTCCGAGCGCCACCGACCGGTGGTCTTACCTCGGTTCCGACCCAGGGCCTCTTCGTGGTGCGAGGTGACAATCGGCTCTACGTCCCCGTCCATCGGGGCGCGGACACGGGCGTGTGTCAGGCGGCCACAGGCAGCGGCGAAGTCTTCCGAGCAGCATCTGGTGAGGTGTAGCGGGCGAGGTTCACCGCAGCGTTGACGTCCCGGTCCAGCGCGAGCCCACACGAGGCGCAGTCGTAGAGCCGGTCCGACAGGGTCAGGTCCGCCTTCACCTCACCGCAGCCCGAGCAGGTCTTGCTTGAGGGGAACCACCGGTCCGCGACGACCAGCTCGGTGCCGTACCAGGCGGCCTTGTACTCAAGGAGGCGCCGCAGTTCCCCGAACGACGCGTCGGCAACCACGCGCGAGAGGCGCCGGTTGGTGAGCATGCCGGCGGCGTTGAGGTCCTCGATGACCACGGCGGCGTGGCCCTTAACGATCGCGCTGCTGAGCTCGTGCAACAGGTTGTTGCGCAAATGCGCGACCCGGGCGTGTACCCGTCCCAGGCGTCGTGCTGCCTTGCGCCGGCCGGCTGAGTCCCTCTTGGTTCTCGAGTAGGACTGGTTGGCCAGTTTCAGGCGTGCCTGGGCGTGCTGGAGTGCTTTCACCCCCTCGACCGTGGCCAGCACGGAGCCATGCTCGTCTGCGACGACTGCGAGGGTCTTCACACCCAGATCGACACCCACCCGAGCCTGATGCCGGCCATCGGGCGACCGTCGGGCGCGGTGGAGCTCGGCGGCGACACCGGTGACCGACACCACCCATCGGCCGCGCTCGAACCGGAAGGAGGCGGCGTAGGCGTGGAACCTGCCCGTCTCGTAGAGGCGGCGCAGCTGTTTGGTGGTCTCCCGGACGCGGAGCTCACCGAGCTTCGGGAACCGCATCGACTTCGGCCCGGTGGGCCGCACAGGCGGCGTAGCGCCTTCGGCGTACCTGGCGCGCAGGCGGAACGCCGGCGTGGTCTTGTGCCGGGACTTGAACCGCGGGAACCCAGCGGCCTTCCCGGCCCGGGCGCCGTTGCGGGAGTCGGCCCAGTTCTTGAGCGCCTGGGCGGCGTTGACGGACGCACACTCGAACACGTCGGCCGACACCTCACCACGCCACGGCAGACCCCGAACCACTTCACCTGTGGCTTCGTCGATCGCCACCCGGGAGTCGGGTGCTCGGCCGTCCTTCCACGCGTTCATGTGGTTGATCAGCGACACCTTCGACCACGACAACGCCGGCGTCAGGTCGGTGTCCGCGACACCGTAGCTGCGTTCCGCAGCGCGCTGGTCGAGGTTGGCCTTCACCCGGGCGAGGTGGTGGTTGTACGCCAACCGTGCTGCTCCGGCGTGTGCGAGGAGCCGCTGGTGTTGTTCGGTGTTGACGTCGAGGGTGAACCGGAACGTCGTCGCCCGCATCAACGGCGCGCCCGTGTGCGACACCATGACGGCGTCGGTCTTCACGGCAGGTCCGGGCACGCCGGCGATAGTGCCGCCCGGCACCGACAACGCCGCAGATTCCGCAGAAGGGATAGGGACACACCCTCTGAGGTGTGCTCACGCCGTTGTCCGTGCGGTCAACAGCGTGACGAGGAGGCCATCCCCGACGAGGGGGAGGTCGGCGTACCGCGGCGCCCCCGAATACCGCCTCGGTGGGACGTGTCGCGACGGCTGAGGCGACGGTCACTGTCGCCTGCACAACCGTGCTGGGACCTCCTCGTCGCACGTTGGAACATCCGACGCCCCACAGCCGTCAGATGTTCCGCGGAGCCGGTCGGGCCGGACCTGGGCTACGTGCGAGCGCGGATGCGCCGGCGGTTGTTGAGCTCGCCGAGGACGACGATCGTCACCGCGATCACGAACATGAGCGTCCCGACCACGTTGACCTGCATGGGCACGCCGCGCTGCGCGACGCCCCAGACGTACATCGGGAACGTCGTGGTCGTGCCGGCGTTGAGGTTGGTGATGATGAAGTCGTCGAAGGAGAGCGAGAAGCTCAGCAGGGCGGCGCCCAGGATGCCTGGGAAGACGAGCGGGAAGGTGACTCGCCAGAACGTCTGGGACGGGGTGGCATAGAGGTCCATCGCGGCTTGTTCGAGGTTGTCGTCCATGCCGGCCAGGCGGGCCCGGACGGTGACCACGACGAACGACAGGCAGAACATGACGTGGGCGACGAAGATGGTCCCGAAGCCGAGCTGGCCGCTGAGCCCGGTGGCCACGAAGAGCGCCAGCAGCGAGGACCCGAGGACGATCTCGGGCGCGGCCATCGGCAGGAAGACGAGCAGGTTGCTGGCCGAGCGACCGGCGAACTGGTGGCGCACCAGCGCGAACGCCGCGAGCGTGCCGAGGACCGTCGCGACCGCCGTCGCCAGCAGGCCGATCTCGACGCTTCGCACCAGGGCCTCGCACATGCTCGGGTCGGCGCACGGGTTCTTCCAGTTGTCGAGGGTGAACTCGCCRAAGGCGTAGACGTTGCGACTCGCGGGATCGTTGAAGCTCATCAGCACGACGACCGCGATGGGGACGAACGTGTACACCAGGACCAGCAGGCCGAGGATGAGCACCAGGTGCTCACGAAGCCATCTCACAGCAGCTCCTCCGTCCCGGCGCGGCGGACGTAGAACATCACCATCACGACGATCAGGATCATCAGGGCCATCGACAGCGCCGCGGCCGTGGGGTAGTCGTTGGCATCGGTGAAGAGGCTCTGGATCGTGCCGCCGATCATCCGCTGGCTGGGCGAGCCCAGCAGCTCGGCGTTGATGTAGTCGCCGGCCGCGGGGATGAAGGTGAGGAGCGTTCCCGACACGACGCCCGGCAGCGACAGCGGCCACGTGACCTTGAAGAAGCCGACCGCCGGGTGGGCGTAGAGGTCGCCGGACGCCTCGATCAGCCGGGGGTCGATCTTGTCGAGGCTGGCGTAGAGCGGAAGCACCATGAACGGCAGGAAGTTGTAGGTGAGGCCGGCGACCACCGCGACCGGTGTCGCCAGCAGCCGGTCGCCCTCACCGAGCAGGTGGAGGAACTGGAGCACGCCGACCACCCAGCCGTCGTCCGCGAGGATCAGCTTCCACGACAGGGTGCGGACCAGGAAGCTGGTGAAGAACGGCGCGACGACCAGCACCAGCATCAGGTTCTTCCACCGCCCGGCCTTGAAGGCGATCGCGTAGGCCAGCACGTAGCCCAGTACCAGGCAGAACGCGGTGGCCAGGGCGCCGTACACGAGCGAGCGGACCAGGGGGCGCCAGTACTCCCGCAGCGCGTCGGCGTAGTTGCTGAACGCCCACGTCATGTCGTAGCCGCGGAAGTCCGACCCGGCCGGGTCGTAGAGGCTCGTCGCGACCAACGAGTAGAACGGCACCACGAAGAAGAGCAGCAGCCACACCACGGCAGGCAGGAGCAGCAGGTAGCCGACCCTTCCGCGGTGGCGGC
>NZ_JBFUMD010000272.1:0-5265 GCF_054049555.1 Nocardioides sp. P5_C9_2 | reverse complement strand
CGCTACGACTTCGACGGCGACGGCGAGTTCAACGAGGCCGACGGCTACATCGACCACTTCCAGGCCGTCCACGCCGGCGAGGGCGAGGAGGCCGGCGCCGACGAGGACGCCATCTGGTCGCACCGCTGGTACGTCAACACGGGCTACGGCACCACGGGCCCGGCCGTCGGCGCTGCCAACAACCTCGGCGGCGGCGCACAGATCGGCGGCTCGAAGTACTTCATCGGCGACTACACCGTGGAGCCCGAGAACGGCGGCCTGGGCGTCTTCGCCCACGAGTTCGGTCACGACCTCGGCCTGCCCGACTACTACGACACCGCGGGCGGCGAGAACGGCAGCTCCTTCTGGACGCTCATGTCGTCCGGCTCCTGGCTCAGCCACGGCGTCAACGCCCCCGAGGGCCAGGAGGGCATCGGCACCGTCCCGGGCCTCATGGGCCCGGAGGAGAAGCTCTTCCTCGGCTGGCTCGACTACTCCGAGGTGGATGCCGGCCAGAGCGGCACCTACAACCTGGGCCCGTCGCAGCACACCTACGACGGCGCCGACCAGGCGATCAAGGTCAACCTGCCCACCTCCTCGATCACCAACGACTACACGACGCCCCCGACCGGTGCGCACGCGTGGTGGTCGGGTCGCGGTGACGACCTGTCCAACACCCTGACCCGCACCGTCCCGGCGTCCTCGTCGGTGACCGTCACGGCGAAGGCGTGGTACGAGATCGAGGCGGGCTACGACTTCCTGTACGCCCAGTACTCCCTGGACGACGGCAAGACCTGGACCAACCTCGGATCCCCGGTCGACGGGTCCTCCCGCGACTCGTGGAAGGGCCTGCGCTACAGCTACAAGGCCGGCGGCCAGACGTCGAAGTTCCGCTTCCTGTACAAGACCGACGGCGGCTACAACGAGGCCGGCGCCTTCCTCGACGACATCGCGATCAAGAGCGGCGCGGGCACCTTCACCGATGGCGCCGAGGCAGGCGACAACGGGTGGACGGCCGAGGGCTKGAAGATCTCGACCGGGACGGACACGACGAACGCCGATCGCTACTACCTCATCGAGAACCGGCAGTACGTCGGCTACGACAAGACGCTGCAGGAGGGCCCGTACCAGTTCTCGAACGGCCTGACCAAGCCGAACCAGGTCGAGTTCTTCCCGTTCCAGGACGGCATGCTGGTCTGGTACGTCGACGAGTCGTACACCGACAACAACGTGTCCGCGCACCCCGGTGCCGGCGCCGCCATGGTCGTGGACGCCATGCCCGACTCGCTGACCTACCCCGACGGCACCAGCCCGAGCAACCGTCGCGAGCCGTTCGACGCCACCTTCGGCCTCGACACGGTCGACACGGTCTGCCTCCACAAGGAGGTGGCGGGCGGCACCAAGAAGGCGCCGACCGTGACGACGCTCTCGGCGTGTGGTGGCGGCGTGCCGCAGAAGGCCACGTTCGACGACACCGATCCGCTCGCCTACTACGCCGCTACGGCCCCGCAGAACTCGGTCAAGGTGGCAGGCATCGGCGTCAAGGCCACCGTCACGGCCGACGACGGCGAGTTCCTCACCGTCGCGGTCAGCAACCCGGCGGCCGTCCCGGCTCCCTGAGCCGGTCGGCACCACCCCGCACTACCCGCACCACCCGAGCCGGGGCCCCGCGTCGCGCGGGGCCCCGGTCCGCGTCTACCTGCGAGTAGGCTGCGGGCTCATCCATCGTGGGAGGACACATCACGTGAGCGTTGATCGCTTCGACTCGGGAGAGCCCCGGCCGCGCGGCGGCCGGATGCCGCGGCGCGAACGCCGCGCCCAGCTGCTCGAGTCCGCCCTCGAGGTCTTCGTCGCGCAGGGCTACCACGCGGCCGCGATGGACGACATCGCCGAGCGGGCCGGCGTCTCCAAGCCGGTGCTCTACCAGCACTTCCCGGGCAAGCTCGAGCTCTACCTGGCGCTGCTCGACACCTCCTGCGACACGATCATCGACAACTGCCGCCAGGCGTTGGCGGCGACCCAGGACAACAAGCGTCGCGTCGAGGCCACGATGGACGTGTTCTACACCTACGTCGCCGCCGACACCGGCGCCTTCCGGCTCGTCTTCGAGTCCGACCTGACCAGTGAGCCGGCGGTGCGCGAGCACGTCGACCGGGTCACCACCGAGTGCGCCACGATGATCGCCGAGGTCATCCACGAGGACACCGGCCTGCCCGACGGGCCCTCGCGGCTGCTCGCCGTCTCCCTGGTGGGAATGGCCCAGGTCAGTGCCCGGTTCTGGCTCACCGAGACGGCCGGCATCAGCCAGTCTGACGCGGCGGCGCTGGTCGCCGGGCTCGCCTGGCGCGGGATCCGCGGCTACCCCCTGGACCACTGACCTCAGGACCCGCTGGCTACCGTCACCACACACCCCCGTCGTACCAAGTGAAGGAGTTTCCCGTGGAGGTCAAGATCGGCGTCGAGCACGCCCCCCGCGAGCTGGTCGTCGAGACCGACGCCAGCCCCGAGGACATCGAGGCCCAGCTCGCCGAGGCCATCTCGTCGTCCGGCCTGTTCGCGTTCACCGACACCCGTGGGCGCCGCATCGCGGTGCCCGGCAGCAAGATCGCGTACGTCGAGATCGGTGGCGGCGTCGCCGGCGCCGTCGGCTACCGCTGACCCGCCGCAGCACCGGGGCCGACTGGGCCTCCGCGACTCGTTCACCCCTGTAGGGGGTCGGTGTTTGATCCCGACCCCCTACAGGACCATGATGCGAAATGTGCCGACATCTCGTCGGCGCGCGACCGCACCATCAGGGTGCGGCATCCGAAAGGCAGAACTCGTGGACATCCTGTGGCTCATCATCGGAGGCGTCGTGATCGGCCTCCTCGGCAAGCTCGTCGCCCCGGGCGACAAGGACAACATCCCGCTGTGGCTCACCGTCCTGTGCGGCATCGGCGGCATCATCCTCGGCTACTACATCTACGCCGCCTTCGGTGGCAACGGATCGAACGGTGTCGACTGGGTCCGCTGGATCGTCGCCATCATCACCTCGGCCGTCCTGGTCGTGATCGCCTCGACCGTCACGGGTCGCAACGCCGGTTCGYGCTCGCACGTCTGACGCAGACCGACCCGTACAGCACGGCGAAGGGCCCCGCACCGGCTGGTGCGGGGCCCTTCGTCACGTGTGGGGCCTGTCCGGGTGGGACGACGGGTCAGGAGTCGAGGCCGAGGTCGGCCATCCGCTGCGCGTGCCGCTCGGTGAGCCGGGTGAACATCCGCCCGAGCGCGGCGAGGTCCAGACCGGGACGGTCCACTCCCCCGGCGAGCAGGGCGCTGAGGGCGTCGCGCTCCGCGGCCACCCGCTGAGCCTGGATGAGCGCCTCGCCCATCAGGCGGCGCCCCCACAGGGCGAGCCGGCCCCCGAGCCGGGGGTCGACCTCGATGCCGGCACGCACCCGCTCGACGACGAACGAGGAGTGCCCGGAGTCGTCGAGGGCGTCGATGATGAGGTCGCGGGTGTCGGCGTCGAGGTACGCCGCGATCTCGCGGTAGAAGTCCGCGGCCAGGCCGTCGCCCACGTAGGCCTTGATCAGGCCCTCGTACCAGTCGGCGGGCGCCGTGTGGCGGTGGAAGGAGTCGAAGCCGGCGCGGAACGACTCCATCGCGGCGAACGGGTCCGCCCCCAGCGACTCGAGCCGCTCGCGCAGCCGCGTCAGGTGCCCGAACTCGGCGGCCGCCATCTCCCCGATCGCGACCTTGTCGGCCAGCGTCGGGGCCAGCTTGGCGTCCTCGGCGAGGCGTTCGAAGGCCGACAGCTCGCCGTACGCGATCGCTCCCAGGAGCTCGATCACGGCCTGCTGGTAGGCCGGGTCG
Organism: Nocardioides sp. P5_C9_2; assembly: GCF_054049555.1. Taxonomy (NCBI): domain Bacteria; kingdom Bacillati; phylum Actinomycetota; class Actinomycetes; order Propionibacteriales; family Nocardioidaceae; genus Nocardioides; species Nocardioides sp. P5_C9_2. The sequence goes on along the minus strand of NZ_JBFUMD010000272.1, from coordinate 1,431 downwards.
TGGACCGCCCCACCGAGTGCCCCACCGGATTCCGGGCCGGCTGGCGCGCCGGAGGATTCAGTCATGTCCGCACCCTAGGGGATACAGTGGCCGCATCGAGCGCCACGCCGGAGCCCGAGCCCGCCGCCCTCGCACCACGCAGTGCAGCGGCCTCCGACCTCCCGGCGGACCGACCGGTCTCTCCCGGCGCCGACGCATGTGCGCGGCAGGCTTGCCTCTTCGGTCCGCCGCTCCCACGGACTCGAATCGACGAAAGCGAACCCGCATGACCACCTTCCGCGAGCTCGGCGTGCTGCCCGAGATCTGCGACGCGCTGGAGCGCGCCGGCATCACCACCCCCTTCGCCATCCAGGAGATGACCCTCTCGGTCGCCCTGATGGGCACCGACCTGATCGGCCAGGCCCGCACGGGCACCGGCAAGACCCTCGCCTTCGGCATCCCGGTGCTGCAGCGCAGCGTCACCATGACGGACCCGGCGTACGCCGACCTCCCGCAGGGCAAGCCGCAGGCCCTCATCGTGGCCCCGACCCGCGAGCTGGCGCTCCAGGTCTCCAACGACCTGCACCTGGCCAGCGCCGACCTCGGTCTGCGCGTGCTCACCGTCTACGGCGGCGTCGGCTACGACACCCAGCTCGACACCCTGGCCGCCGGCGTCGACATCGTGGTCGGCACCCCCGGTCGCCTCATCGACCTGGCCAACCGTCGGGCCCTCGACCTCTCCCACGTGCACGCGCTCGTGCTCGACGAGGCCGACGAGATGCTCGACCTCGGCTTCCTCCCCGACGTGGAGCGGCTGCTGAGCATGACGCCGGAGACGCGTCAGACGATGCTGTTCTCGGCCACCATGCCGGCCGCGATCGTGGCCCTGGCCCGCACCCACATGCGGCACCCGATGAACATCCGCGCGGAGTCGTCGTACGAGAACGCGACCGTGCCGGCCACCGCGCAGTTCATCTACCTCGCCCACGACCTCGACAAGCCGGAGATCATCGGCCGTGTCCTGCAAGCCGACGACGCGGAGAAGATGATCGTCTTCACCCGCACCAAGCGTCAGGCCCAGCGCATCGCCGACGACCTGGCCGAGCGCGGCTTCGCCGCCGCCCCGCTGCACGGCGACATGGCCCAGATCGCCCGCGAGAAGGCGCTCGCCAAGTTCCGTGAGGACAAGCTCAAGGTGCTCGTCTGCACCGACGTCGCCGCCCGCGGCATCGACGTGCGCGGCGTCTCGCACGTCGTCAACTACACGTGCCCCGAGGACGACAAGACCTACGTCCACCGCATCGGCCGCACCGGTCGCGCCGGCGCCACCGGTACGGCGATCACGCTGGTCGACTGGCCGGACATCGCCCGGTGGAAGATGATCAACAAGACGCTTGACCTGCCGTTCCCCGAGCCCACCGAGACGTACTCGACGTCCGAGCACCTCTTCCA
>NZ_JBFUMD010000271.1:0-5269 GCF_054049555.1 Nocardioides sp. P5_C9_2 | reverse complement strand
ATGCAGTACCTCTACAACGACGGCAGCTCGTACGTCTTCATGGACACCTCGACGTACGACCAGATCGAGATCGCGCCGGAGATCGTCGGCGGCGCCAAGAACTTCATGCTCGAGAACCAGGACGCCATCGTCGCGACCAACGAGGGTCGCGTGCTGTTCGTCGAGCTCCCCGCGTCGGTCGAGCTGCTGATCAGCCACACCGACCCGGGCCTCCAGGGCGACCGGTCCACCGGCGGCACCAAGCCCGCCACCCTCGAGACCGGCCACGAGATCCAGGTCCCGCTCTTCATCACCAGCGGCGAGAAGGTCAAGGTCGACACCCGCGACTCGTCCTACCTCGGCCGCGTCAAGGGCTGAGGCATGTCGGCTCGCGGCAAGGCCCGCAAGCGCGCACTGGACGTCCTGTACGCCGCCGAGATGCGCGGGGAGAAGCCCGTCGAGGCCCTCGATCGCACCATCGAGGCGGGTGACGGCCCGACCAACGACTACACCTCCGTCCTGGTCCACGGCGTCGCCGAGCACCAGGTCCGCATCGACGAGCTCCTCGCCACCTACGCCCAGGGGTGGACGCTGACCCGGATGCCGGCGGTCGATCGCAACGTGCTGCGGCTCGGTGTCTACGAGCTCCTCTACGTCGAGGACGTGCCCGACGGCGTCGCCGTCTCCGAGGCGATGAACCTCGTCCGCGAGCTGTCGACCGACGACTCCCCGAGCTTCGTCAACGGCCTCCTCGGCAGCATCGTGCGCGACAAGGCCGACCTCGTCTGAAACCGGTCGCGCGGCGCCTCACTCGGGTGAGGCGGCGCCCGACGGCGGGCCCTAGGGTGTGCCGCATGGGAGAGGTCGCCGACAAGGCACAGCAGGCAGGTCAGCAGGCACACCACAGCACGTGGCTCGACTACGCGGTCCGGGCCGGGCTGGTCGCCTACGGCGTCGTCCACCTGATGGTCGCCTGGCTCGCCGTGCAGCTGGCGCTGGGTGACAAGTCGGAGAACGCGTCCAACTCGGGCGCCCTGCACGCGTTGGCCCAGCAGCCGATGGGCGGCGTCCTCATCTGGATGATCGCCGTCGGCATGATGCTCCTCGTCGTGTGGCGCGTCCTGGAGTTCGCGATGGGCTACCAGGACGAGACCGACGACGCCAAGCGGTGGCGCAAGCGGGCGACGTCGCTCGGCAAGGCCGTCCTGTACGGCGTGCTGGCCTGGAGCGCCGTCAAGGTCGCCGTGGGCGAGGGCTCCCAGGGTGGCACCGACTCCACCACCGCCAAGCTGATGGACCTCCCCGGTGGGCAGCTCATCGTCGGCCTGGTCGCCCTGGCGATCATCGGCTACGGCGGTTTCCTCATCTACCGCGGCTGGAGCGAGAAGTTCACCGAGCACCTCGACGCCCAGGGTCAGTCCGGCAAGGACGGTTCGGCGTACATCCTGTTCGGCAAGGTCGGCTACATCGCCAAGGGCGTCGCCATCGTGATCGTGGGCGGCCTGTTCGGCTACGCGGCCATCACGCACGAAGCGAAGAAGTCCGGTGGTCTCGACCAGGCGCTGCAGACCGTGTTGGAGCAGCCGTTCGGCCAGGTGCTGCTGATCGCGATCGCGCTCGGCATCGCCTGCTACGGCCTGTTCTGCTTCGCCCGCGCCAAGCACCTCTCGCGCTGACATGGGCACCCGCATCGCGTGTGACGTCGTCGTCCTGGGTCTTGGTCCCGGCGGTCAGGAGCTGGCCACCGAGCTGGCCGAGGCCGGGCTCGACACGGTCGGGGTGGAGATGCACCTCGTCGGTGGCGAGTGCCCGTTCTACGGGTGCACGCCCACCAAGATCATGATCCGGGCCGCTGACCACGTGGCGATGGTCCACCGGGCCGACCGCCTCGCCGGCCCGGCCACCGTCTCGCCCGACTGGGCCCTGCCCGCGGGCCGCATCACCGACGAGGCCACCAAGGACTGGACCGACGACGCCAACGCCAAGGCAGTCCAGGAGGCCGGCGTGCGGCTGGTGCGCGGGCACGGCCGGCTGGTCGCCCCGGGTGTCGTGGAGGTCGAGGGGGTGCAGTACGAGGCGTCGCGCGGAGTCGTGCTCAACACCGGCACCGAGCCGCTCGTGCTGCCGATCGACGGCCTGGCGGACACGCCGTACTGGACCAACCGCGACGTCGTGCAGCTCACCGAGCTGCCCCGCACCCTGGCCATCCTCGGCGGTGGCCCGATCGGCTGCGAGATGGCGCAGGCCCTGTCGCGCTTCGGGGTCGAGGTCACCGTCATCGAGGCCGCCGACCGCCTGGTCGCGGTCGAGGAGCCCGAGACGAGCGCCCTGCTCGCCCAGGTCTTCGAGGCCGAGGGGATCACCGTGCACACCGGGGTCGAGGTCGACCGGGTCGAGCACGACGGCACCTTCGTGCTCGCCGCCGGTGACCTGACCGTCCGGGCGGAGCGGCTGCTCGTCGCCGCCGGTCGCAGCAACAACGTCCGCGACGTCGGGCTGGAGGCCGTCGGGCTGGACCCCTCTGCGGACACGGTGGAGACCGACGAGCGGATGCGGGCCGGCGACCGGCTGTGGGCCATCGGGGACATCACGGGGCACGGCCGCTACACCCACGTGTCGAGCTACCAGGCCGAGGTGGCCAGGGCCGACATCCTCGGTGCGCACTGGCCGCCGGCCGACTACCGGGCGGTGAGCCGGGTGACCTTCACCGACCCCGAGATCGGCTCGGTCGGGCTGTCGGAGGAGCAGGCGCGACGGCAGGGACTGGACGTGAGGACCGGTTTCGCCGACCTCAGCGGCTCGGCACGCGGGTGGCTCGACGGAGTGGGCAACGAGGGCCACGTCAAGCTCGTCGCCGACGCCGGCACCGGTCTGCTGGTGGGCGCCACGGCGATGGGCCGGACCGGGGGAGACCTCGTGGCGATGCTCGCCCTGGCGATCCACGCCGAGGTCCCGCCGTCCGTCGTACGCCGCATGCACTTCGCCTTCCCGACCTACCACGGGTCGGTCATGACGGCCCTGGACGACCTGGGACTCTGAGGCGCCTCAGTCCCGGCGGGCCGAGGCCGAGAGGGCCGTCGCGACGAGGAAGTCGCGTACCTGCTCGGGCGACACCGAGCCGACCGTCGGTATCCCCGGCGCCGACTCGCCGACCAGGATGCCCACGCGCGCCAGCTGGAGGCCGCCCAGCGCGCTGGCGTAGAGCTGGTTGGCGAGCAGGTTGGTGTCGGCGACCTCGAAGTCGCCGGACGCTACGCCGTCATCCATGACGCCGGACAGCACGGACAGGCAGGCGGAGATGCTGCGGCCGAGGCGGAAGAGGGCGCTCTCGCTGATCTCGTCGAGGAGCTCGGGCCCGGTACGCCGCATCAGCGTCTGGGCACAATCGACGAAGGCCGGGTAGCGCATCCCGTAGTCGACGAACGCGGTGACGATCGCGGTGAGCCGCGTGGGGGCGTCGCCCCGCTGCGCGGAACCCTCGGCCAAGGCATCGCGCAGCTCGTCGAGGTAGCCGGTGAGGGTGAGCGCGAAGAGCTCCTCCTTGCCGGTGAAGTGCCGGTAGACGATGGCCCGGTTGATGCCCACCGCTCGGGCGATGTCCTCGATCTGGGCGTCCCGCACACCCCGCTCGTCGAAGAGCGACCGGGTGGCGTCGAGGATCTCGCGCTCACGCTGCCGGCGGCGGGCCGCGGCGGCCGACCGGCGCCCGTCCACGCGGGATGCCTGCTCGCTGGTGGCCATGGGGAGAAGTGTAGGACGCGTGCAACCCGGAGTTGCACGACTGTGACGGTCGGCGTCGCGGTCGGGGACCACCGGAGGAGCACTCATCCGACGCTCGGCCGGCTCGGTGGTGCGGGCAGATCCGCTGACGAGCGTCGAGTGTGCACACCAGCACCGTTGTGCGTGCGCTGGCACCCCGAGACCCGGGAACCGACCGAGATGCGGTAGCCGCCTCGGTGGATGCGTCGGTCACGGCGTGCCGCGCCGTCCGCCGCGCGGCCCGCGTGTCGCTCAGTCACGCCGGCATGTGGTCCCGGTAGGAACGAACCCATGCTTCCTCCGAGGACGGGTCCACGATGACAGACACGAACTACGACGACTTCGCGCTCGCCTACGCAACCGAGAACGAGTCCGGCCTCTTCAACGCCTACTACGCACGCCCGGAGATCCTCCGTCTCGCCGGGGACGTCTCCGACCACCGGATCCTCGACGCGGGCTGCGGGTCGGGGCCGCTGATGTCAGCGCTGCGCACCAACGGTGCACTCGTCACCGGCTTCGACGTGAGCGCGGCCATGGTCGACCTGGCCCGGCAGCGGCTGGGTGACGACGCCGACCTGCACGTGGCGGACCTCGCCGCGCCCCTTCCCTTCCCCGACGCCGAGTTCGATGACGTCGTCGCGTCCCTCGTGCTGCACTACCTCGAGGACTGGTCCGGCCCGCTCGCCGAGCTACGTCGCGTGCTGAAGCCCGGCGGTCGCCTCATCCTCTCGGTGAACCACCCCGCCGCCTACGCGATCGTGCACCCCGAGGCTGACTACTTCGCGGTGACGAAGTACTCGGAGGACTACGTCTTCGACGGCCGGACCGTGTGGCTGACCTTCTGGCACCGACCGCTCCAGGCCATGGCGGCTGCCTTTGCGGCTGCGGGGTTCCGCATCGTCACGATCACCGAGCCGCCCCCGGCGCCGGACACTCCGGCCGACCTGCTTCCGCCCGGGATGAGGTACGACTCCTTCATGTGCTTCCTGTTCGTCGTCCTCGAGCCCGTCTGAGTCCCGGCTGCCCGCCGCGCCGGACTGCGGGCCCGATCAGGGCTAGGGTCCCCGCCCATGGAGATGATGCGGGGTACACAGATCGCCGAGGCGAACCTGACCGACTGGCGCAAGCTGGCGCAGGGACTCCATGCGCGATACCTGATCGATGACTTCGGCACCGGCGCACGGTTCGTCGCCGCGGTGGGCAAGGTGGGCGACGGTCTCGGCCACCACCCACGCGTAGCCATGGGCACGGGGTACGTCGACCTCAAGCTGGTCAGCGACGACGCCGTCTACCGTGACGACGAAGGCACCGAGCACGTCGTGGAGTGGGTGACCCAGCAGGACGTCGACCTCGCCCGACGGATCACCGAGATCGCCGTCGACCACGAGCTCACCGCCGACCCGGCCTCGGTCAGCGAGATCGAGCTCGGCCTCGACACGGCGCGCTCCGCGACCATCGCGCCGGTGTGGGCCGCCCTCCTGACCGGGAGCGCCGAGGCCCAGGGCCGCGGGACCCCCGGCGACGAGATCCG
>NZ_JBFUMD010000270.1:0-5330 GCF_054049555.1 Nocardioides sp. P5_C9_2 | reverse complement strand
GTCGAGGAGCGCGACGTCGCCGCGCTCTCCGGCGTCGACCTGGACGTCGCGGCCGGCGAGATGGTCGGCCTGCTGGGACCGTCCGGGTCGGGCAAGTCGACCCTGATGAACCTGCTGGCCGGCGTCCTGCGGCCGAGCGCCGGCATCGTCCTCGTGGGCGACACGGACGTGTCCGCCGCACCGCCGCGCGACCTCGACCGGTTGCGCGCGACCGAGATCGGCCTGATGGTGCAGGGCGCGGGGCGCAACCTGCTGCCCGACACCACGCCCGACGACAACGTCCGATTCGCCCAGCACCCGGCACGGCGGGCCGGGCGGCCCCTGAGCGACCCGGGCGAGGTGCTCGACGAGATCGGGCTCGCCGACCATGCCGATCGGCCGCTGAGCGAGCTGACGCCCGGCGACCTCCAGCTGGCCGCGGTCGCCGTCGCGATCTCCACCCGCCCCGGCCTCCTGCTGTGCGACGAGCCCACCAGCCAGCTCGACCATGCCGCGCGTGACCGGGTCCTGGCAGCGCTCGCCCGGGTCAACCGCACCTACGGCACGACCGTCGTCCTGGTCACCCACGACCCCGCCGTCGCCCGGGTGCTGCCGCGCACGGTCACGATCCGCGACGGCCGGATCGGCGGCGAGGGTCGCAGCGGCGAGGAGTACGCCGTCGTGACCGCCGACGGGTTCCTGCCGCTGCCGGGCCATGCCCGCGACCGGTTGCCGCCGGGGACGCTGGTCAGGCTCCACGAGGTCGGCGACCACTACGAGCTCCGGGCGCAGCGACCATGAGCGAGCTGCAAGCGGTCGGCCTGAGCGTCGCCTACGGCGAGACCGTCGCCGTGCATCCGCTGGACCTGCGGGTCCCCGCGGGGCGGATGCTGTCGGTGACCGGTCCGTCGGGCGCCGGCAAGTCCTCCCTGCTGTGGGCCCTGGCGGGTGCCCTCCGTCCCGCCGCGGCCTCGGTGACCGGCACGGTCCACGTCGACGGCGCCCGGCTGGAYGACCGGGAGGGCGCGGCCACGGCCGGGGTCGTCCTCGTCCCGCAGCGCAACGGCCTGGGCGGCGCCCTGTCCGCCGAGGAGAGCCTGCTGGTGCCGCTGCTCGGGCTCGGGGTTCCGGTCCGCGAGGCGTTGCGCCGCATCGACGACTCGCTCTCGCGGGTCGGCCTGGCCGGGTCCGGCCGGCATCTCGTCGACCAGCTCTCCGGCGGCCAGCAGCAGCGGGTGGCGCTGGCGAGGGCCTTCGCCCTGCGCCCGGCGGTGCTGCTCGCCGACGAGTCGACCAGCGACCTGGACGCCGACAACCGGGAGCTCATGATCGCGGCCCTGCGGGAGGAGGCCGCGCGCGGCGCCTCGGTCGTCCTCGCCACCCACGACCTCGAGGCCGCGGCCGAGGCCGACGCCACGCTCGCCCTGGACGAGGGCGTGGCCACCTGGGTCCACTCGCCCTGAGAGGGCAGGCCGCCGCTGTCCGTCCGGAGGGGTGACGCCACACTTCGAGCATGGAACCAGTGGTGGCCGAGCTGCACCGACGCATCGTGCGGGATGCGCCTGGCGATCCCGTCGCCCTCTACCTGACAGGCTCCTACTGCGATGGAGGACTCCGTCCGGACAGCGACCTCGACGTCCTGCTGGTGACTCGCCGGTCGCTCGGCACCGACGAGCGCCGGCACCTGGTCGACGACCTGCTGCGCTGCTCGGGACGTCGCGCCACCGTGCGTCCCGGCCGTCCGATCGAGCTGACGTCGCTCGTCCTGGACGACATCGAGCCGTGGCGCTACCCCGCCACCTGCGACTTCCTGTACGGCGAGTGGTTGCGAGACGACTACGAGGCCGGCGCGCTACCTGGACGCGAGATCGACCCGAACCTCCCCGTCCTGCTCACCTCCGCCAGGCAGCACTCGGTGGTGCTGTGCGGGCCTGCGCTCGACGGACTCATCGACCCGGTGCCGACAGCAGACCTCAGGCGATCGCAGCTGGACGCCCTGCCCGAGCTGCTCGACGACCTCGTCGGCGACGAGCGCAACGTCCTGCTGACGCTGGCCAGGATGCTCCACACCCTGCAGACGGGACGCATCGTCGCGAAGGACGAGGCGGCCTCCCACGTGGTTCCCGCTCTCACCAGCGGACAGGCCGAGACGCTCCGGCTCGCCGCACGGGCCTATCGGGGCGAGGTCCTGGACGACTGGAGCGACCGGCGCCATGAGGCGGCCGCCGTGGCGGAGGCCCTTGCGCACCGCGTCCGCGAGCTGCCTCGTTGACCGGACGCGGTGCCGCGGGTCAGTGCAGGTGCATGTGGGCGGCATCGGCCTTGCCCCTGGGCATCCAGGCGGCGGCCACCGCCGCGAACACGAGGGCCGTGACGTGCCTGCCGCCACGGCGGCGGCTCCGGATTCCCCCGGGTGACGTTCCACGACGGGTGACGCGACGTGGCAGACCGGACTGCTTCGATCGGCCACGGGACGTCGCACCGGCCGGAGCGGCCGCCCATTCCGAGGAGAAGCCCGATCAGCATGCTGACAGCCAACTCCAGTGCGCCGCTGTGGGTCACGCTCGCGGCCGTGCTGCTCGACCTGGCCATCAAGGTCGCGGCCCTGGGGTTCATCCCGCAGAACCGGCGGCCCTCGTCCGCGATGGCGTGGTTGCTGCTGGTGTACCTCATCCCCTTCCTGGGACTGCTGCTCTTCTTCGCCCTGGGGAGCACGACGGTGGATCGGGGTCGACGCCGGATCCACCGAGAGGTCAACGCGTTCGTCCACGAGCGGTTCGCCACGGTCGTCGCACCGCAGACCGCGGACGTCGAGCCGAAGTGGCTGCGCACGGCCATCACGATGAGCCAGAGCCTGGGCACCCTGCCCTGCACCTGGGGAAATGAGGCAGAGCTCTTCACCGACTACGGGGAGTCGATCGCCGCGATGACCACCGAGGTCGACAAGGCGCAGAAGTTCGTCAACGTCGAGTACTTCATCATGGCGTGGGACGACGTGACGGGTCCGTTCTTCGAGGCCTGCGCCCGTGCGGTGGAGCGCGGGGTCACGGTGCGCGTGCTGTTCGACCACGTCGCCACGCGCGGCATCCCCGGCTACAAGGAGATGAAGCCCAAGTTCGACGAGGCAGGCTTCCTGTGGCACCCGATGCTGCCGATCATGCCTCTCAAGGGCCGGTGGCGTCGGCCGGATCTTCGCAACCACCGCAAGATCCTGGTGGTCGACGGGCTCGTCGCGATGACCGGATCACAGAACCTCGTCGAGCCGGGCTACAACAAGCCCAAGAACCACCAGGCCGGCCGGGAGTGGCGAGAGTGCACGGTCCGGCTGACCGGCCCCACGGTGACGAAGCTCAACGTGGTCTTCGCCACCGACTGGTACGTCGAGACGCACGAGATCCTGGACCAGGACGAGTTCGCGCAGGAGGAGGTCACCCACTCAGCAGGGGTTGCCTGCCAGGTGGTGCCGAGCGGCCCCGGCTTCTCGCACGAGAACAACCTCAGGTTGTTCAACACCATGATCTACGGAGCGCAGCACCGGCTGTCGATCACCAGCCCCTACTTCGTGCCCGACGAGTCGTTGCTGTACGCCATCACGACCGCGGCCCAGCGGGGCGTGGAGACCGAGCTGTTCGTCTCCGAGGCCGGCGACCAGTTCATGGTCTACCACGCTCAGCGGTCCTACTACCAGGTGCTGCTCGAGGCCGGCGTGCGCATCTGGCTGTACCCCCCGCCGTACATCCTGCACTCGAAGCACTTCTCGGTCGACGACGACGTCGCGGTCATCGGATCCAGCAACATGGACATGCGCTCGTTCGGGCTCAACTTCGAGGTCTCGACCATGTGCTTCGGCGGCGACTTCGTGCGGGAGATCCGCGAGGTCGAGGACCACTACCGCTCCATCTCCCGCGAGCTGACCCTCGGCGAGTGGACGAACATCCCCCTGAAGGACCGCTACATCGACAACGTCATGCGGCTCACGTCGGCGCTCCAGTGAGCTGAGCGGTCGCCTCAGAAGCGCGCCGGGACGTGGTGCAGGGCCAGCTCCGGCTCGACGTAGCCGCGACTCCTGGGCTTATGAGGCATCACCACCTCCTGGGCAGGCAGCGGCTCGTACGGGATCTGGTCGAGCAGGTGCGAGATGATGTTGAGCCGGCCGCGCTTCTTGTCGTTGTTGTCGGCGACGAACCACGGCGCCCACTCCGTGTCGGTGGCGGCCAGCATCGCGTCCCGGGCCCGGCAGTAGTCGAAGTGGCGGTGGTAGGAGGCCAGGTCGGTGGGCGAGAGCTTCCAGACCTTCCGGGGGTCCTCGATGCGGTTCTCGAGCCGTCGGGTCTGCTCGTCGACACTGACGTTGAGCCAGTACTTGACCAGGAACATGCCGCTGTCGACCATCGCCTTCTCCACCGCAGGCACCTGCTCGAGGAACCGTTCGGTCTGCTCCGGGGTGCAGTAGCCCATCACCGGCTCGACGCCGGCGCGGTTGTACCAGCTGCGGTCGAACACCACGACCTCCCCGGCCGAGGGGAAGTGCGCGATGTAGCGCTGGATGTACATCTGCGATCTCTCACGCTCGGTCGGGGCAGGCACCGCGACGTGCTTGAACACCCGGGGGCTCGTGCGCTCGGTGATCCGCCGGATGGTCCCACCCTTGCCCGCCGAGTCCAGGCCCTCGAAGACGATGCAGATCCTGGCGCCCGTGGACCTGACCCACTCCTGCAGGGCCACCAGCTCACCCTGCAGCCGCCGCATGTCCTTCTCGTACTGCTTCTTCTTCATCTTCGCCCGCTCGGGCGACGCATCCTGCGCCGACGCCTCGGACGTCTGCAGGTCAGGAGTGGATGAGAGCGCGGCCATGCCCGCACCTGCCTTCCGCCGGGTGGGTCTCCTTGGATGGTCCTGCGGGCGCCGGCGGCCGGGCAGGGTCCAAAGGCCCCCGGCAAGGGCCGAAGGTCAGCCGGCGCTCGCGTCGTCGAGGCACATGATGTTGCCCTCGCCGTCCTTGAACCAGGCGGCGCGGCCCATCCCCGCCAGCGTGGCGACGTCGTCGTCCCACGTCACGCCGGGCATGTCGTAGTGCTCGAACGCCACGCCCTTCGCCTTCAGCTCACGCACCTCGTCGGCGACGCTGCCGAAGGCCGAGCATGTCGGCGTAGAAGCGTCGCGCCCGGTCGAGGTCCGAGACGGGAACGTTGGCGGTGACCTTGCTGTCGCTCAGCATGGCTACTCCTCCGGGTCGGGAAGTGCCCGAGCCGCTTCCGTTCCACGGCAGTGCCGGGTGGCCCGCGTGACTACGCCCCGTCCCGGGTCGCAGGCGACCCCGGCCACCGCAGGCGAGCCACGAAGACCCGGAC
>NZ_JBFUMD010000269.1:0-5334 GCF_054049555.1 Nocardioides sp. P5_C9_2 | reverse complement strand
ACCCATGGCAGCGGCCACGACCCGATGCGCGTCGGCCGCCTCGGGCAGGACGGTGCTGCGGCGCACCGCCTCGGCGAGCAGCGGGTGGCGCAGCTCGACGTCGTGCCCCGGCGCCGCGAGCAGGCGGCGGCCTCCGAGCTCCCGCAACCCGTCCGCCAGCGGCCCCGAGTCCAGTCCCGACACCTCGCGCAGCTGGACGTCGGTGAGCGCGCGGTCCGCGATCGCCAGGGTGCGCGCCACCACGCGGGCCGACTCGCCCAGACCGTCCAGTCGTAGGTCGAGCAGGTCGCTCAGAAGCCGGGGGAGCGGCGCGTCCGCATCGATCTGGGCGGCCAGCTGCTCGGTGAACAGCGGCTGCCCAAGGGCGCGCCGGTGGATCCGGTCGATCATCTCCTCGCTCGGAGCTCCCTCCTGCAACAGTGCGAGCAGTGCGGCGGTGCCGTCCCGGTCCAGCGGTGCGAGCTCGAGGGTGGCGACGTTCGACCGGCGACGCATCCGTGTCCACCACTCCACGCTGGAGGCTGGCGTCGCGGAATCGTCGCTGCGCCAGGTGCCGACGATGGCCACCACAGGGTCGTGGACGACGAGGTGCTCCACCAGGTCCAGGGTGGCGGGGTCACCCCAGTGCAGGTCCTCCAGGAGCAGGGCCAGGGGTCGTGACCGGCCCAGCCCGGCGAGCGCCAGGCCGAGCGCGGCGAAGAGTCGCTGACGCGACCAGACGTCGTCACCTGCGGGGGGTGGCTCGCCGGAGCCGTCCAGCTCGGGCAGGAGACGTGCGATGGAGTCGGAGACGAAGGGCGACGTGTCGTTGAGCACCTCGGCGATCCAGTGGCCCGCGTCCACCCCGTTGACCGCGCGGAGGAGGTCGGCGATCGGCATGAAGGGCACCTCCGCCGCCAGGGGCAGGCAGTGGCCGGTGGCGACGAACGTGTCGGTGGCCTGCGYGGCGGTGTCGACCAGCCGGGTCTTGCCGATGCCGGCCTCGCCGGTGACGAGCAGGAGCCCGGTGCCGGTCTCGAGGTGGCGTCGTACGGCCGTGAGCTCGTGGGTGCGTCCGGCGATCGGAGGGGTGCTGGGGGCGTTGTCCTGGAGTGGTGACGTGGCGGCGAGCCAGTCCGCGTGGAACGCGGAGGTGTCGCCGTCCATGGCCTCGACGAGGAGCTCGAGGGTGCCCCAGGTGGGGATCGTCGGCGAGGAGAACGTCTTGGAGACGGTGGTGTGGGAGACCCCGGCCTCCCGGGCGAGGGTGCGCAGGGACGGCCAGCCGGCACGGTGGTGGAGGTCGTGGAGGGCTGCGACGAGGTCGCAGTGCGGGCCGGGTGGCAGGTCGGGGCGGGGGAGTGCGCTCATCGTGCACCCGCGGCCGTCTCCGCGATCGCCCGGGACAGCGGGACGTGCTCGCGGGCGTCGGCGGTGGCGCGCCTGAGGAGTCGAGCGGCGAGGGTGCCCTGGCCGTCACGGAGCGCGACCTGGGCGGCGCGCCAGCGGCAGTACGCCGCGTCGTGGGGACGCGACACCCGCTCCCACTCTCGGCCGGCCTGCAGCCAGGAATCCGTCGTCTGGGTCCCCGTGAGCCGGGACATCTCGCCCCGCCACATGGCTTCGTTGGCCATGGCGTCCGCCAAGACCGACCTGTGGCCGAACGGCTCCGACCGCATGTCGTCGAGGAGCGTGCGGAGCCGAGCGTCGAGATCGCGACCGAGGTCGGTCCTCCTGGACCTCGGGACCGAATCCGCCAGGTCTGCCGCCGCCCGTGCCGCGATCACGAGGTGGGCGCCTGCGAAGAGCGAGGAGCCCGTGGAGGCCGTCTCGTCGAGCAGCGGGAGCATGGCCTCGAGCGCCGACCTCGGCTCGTCCCGCCACAGGTCGACGACAGCGGCGACGGTGAGGGTCTCGAGACGGTACGCCAGGGACGCGTTCGGCGCGGTGACCACCGAGGAGGCGCGGTCGGCCGCAGCGTCCAGCCTGCCGCACACCGCGTCGAGGTGGGCCTTCTCGACCTGGATCGGCCATTGCTGGGCCAGGACCGGGTCGGCGGCGGCGGGATCGATGACCTCGGCCGCGGCGGCGACCGCGCSGGCGAGGATCAGCGCCTCGGTGACGTTCGCGCGGAGCAGGCAGCTCCCGAACACGGAGGTGTCCCACTCCGAGGCGGCGGTCAGGCCCTGGCGGGCAGCCTCCATCACCTCACCGACGGTGCCCCCGCACTTGAGGAGGATGTCGGTGGCGAAGACCCCGAGCCGGATGTCGCCTCGAGGATCGGGTGCCGGGGACTCGAGCGCGGCTGCGGCCGCGATCCGCTGCAGGGCCTGATCGCGGTGCCCGGACATCGCTTCCTGCCATGCCTGCTCGGCTCTCACCCACCGCAGCGTGGGGATGTCGCGCAGTGCCTCGCACACGGCGGCGGCCTCGTCCATGTCGCGAGTGGCAGCGTCCCAGTCCCCGGCTGCAGCGGACAACGACGACCGGCGGGCGAGCGACAGGGCGAGCTCGGTCGTCGGTGGTAGCAGGCGGTACATCTCGATGGCCTGCTCGACCAGGACCATCGACCGGGACGGGCTGACGCTGCCCGCGTTGCGTGCGGAGGCGCGGAAGTACAGATCGGCCCGCGGCTTGCCGTCGAGGTCCTCGAGCCTCTCGAGTGCCTGGGTGACGAGCAGGAGCGAGTCACCGGTGCGCCCCACGTTCCAGACGGCGTCGATGGCTGCGAAGTACACCTCGCTCAGCGCGGGTCCGGACGGCTCGACGTGACCCGTGGAGTAGAGGTCGATGACGCGCAACCACTGGTCGGCCTCCTCGTTGGACGCGTACCGGTCTGCCGCCGCGCGCGCCGCGGCAATGCGCCACGTGACCTCCCGGTCAGGGGCTGCGGCGCGCTGCCAGTGGAGGGCGACCTCGGCGGGAGACGGTTCGGGCATCGCGGCGAGGGCGGTGGCCACGCTGCGGTGCAGTCCAGTGGCCTCACCGGGGACGAGGCGCCGTCGGATCGCATCGGCGAGCAGGGGGTGGCGCAGGCGCACGAGGTCGCGATCCTCCGACGGTGCCAGCAGGAGCTGGCGGGACAGCTCCCGCAAGCCGTCGAGGAGCCCGTTCGGCGACAGGCCCGCTGCCTCGCGCACGACCGACTCCGGGAGGTCGCGATCGGCGACCCCGAGCACGTGTGCAACGGTCCGCGCCGCCGCTCCCAGGCCGGCGAGGCGTGTCTCGAACAGGTCCGCCAGCACCTCGGGCAGGGGCTGCTCGCCCCCGGCCGCCCGGGCCAGCTGCTCCGTGAAGAGCGGCAGCCCCTGGCTGCGGTCGTGGATGGTCGTCACCTGGTCGGCTGCGGGCCTCCTGCCGAGGACCAGGGACAGCTGCTCGGCGGTCTCCTCCCGGCTGAGGGGTGGGAGCGCGAGCGCGTCGGTGCCCGGCAGGCGGCGTACCCGTCCGAGCCACTCGCTCGTCGAGGCGGCGGTCGTGGGGTCGTCGGTCCTGAATGTCCCCACCACCGGCACGGTGGGACCTCGCTCGGTGAGGTGCTCGATCAGGTCGAGGGTCGCCGCGTCCCCCCAGTGCAGGTCCTCGATGACCAGCCCGAGGGGCCGGATCCCGCCCAGGCTCGCGAGGATCGCCCCGACCGCGCTGAACAGCCGTTGGAGCGACCACTCGTCCCGGGGCGGGAGGACGACGTCGACCAGCCGCTCGACGTCGGGCACGAGCCGTTGCAGGGAGCCGGCGACGTACGGCGCGCAGGACGTCAGCGCGTCCTTCAGCCACGCGCCGTCGTCGCGGTCGAAGACACGCTGCAACCCGTCGGCGACGGGCAGCAGCGGAACGGCTGTCGACAGGGGCAGGCAGCGCCCGGTGGCGACGAAGACGGCGGTGGCGTCGGCGGCCGTGGTGACGAGCGTCGTCTTGCCGATGCCGGCCTCGCCCGTGACGAGGAGGAGCCCGCTGCCGGTCTCGAGGTGGCGTCGTACGGCGGCGAGCTCGTCCGTGCGTCCGGCGATGCGGGGGGTGGCGGGTGTGGTCGCGTCCGGTGGTGAGGTCGCCGCGAGCCAGAGGTCGTGGAAGGTGGAGGTGTCGCCGTCCATGGCCTCGACGAGGAGCTCGAGGGTGCCCCAGGTGGGGATCGTCGGCGACGAGAAGACCTTGGAGACCGTGGTGTGGGAGACACCGGCCCCGCTGGCGAGGGTGCGGAGCGAGGGCCAGCCGGCGCGGTGGTGGAGGTCGTGGAGGGCCTCGACGAGGTCGTGGTGGGGACCGGAGGGCARGTCGGGGTGGGGGAGCGCACCCATGCCGCCTCCGATCGCCGAGAACCCGAGACCCGCCAGTCCAGAGTCCACCCGCGACCCGCGGCTGTCCACCGAGAAACGGTCGCCGGGAGATCGGGTCGACGGGCTGACCTGCCGCTGGCGGGCGACGTTTCGACGGCACGGGCACAATCGGGTGCACGGGAGGGACGGTGAGCCGACGTGGGACGACCAGGCGGCGGGATCGCGCTGGTGGCGGCGCTCGTGCTCGTCCTCGCGGGCTGCTCCTCGACCGCGCCGGAGCCTCCCGACGACCCCGGGGCGGGGGACCCGTCGCCGCGCGGGACCAGCATCGCCGACGAGCCCTCCCGGCAGGTCACCCTGGCCTTCGCCGGCGACGTGCACTTCGAGGCCCACCTCCGGCGGCTGCTGCGGCGCCCCGGCGGCGGGCTGGGGCCGATCGCGGCCACGCTCCGCGAGGCCGACGTGGCGATGCTCAACCTGGAGACCGCGGTCACCGACCGGCGGCGTCGCGACCCCAAGGAGCTCGAGGACGCGGAGGACCGCTACCACTTC
The DNA here is from genome assembly GCF_054049555.1 of Nocardioides sp. P5_C9_2. Classification (NCBI taxonomy): domain Bacteria; kingdom Bacillati; phylum Actinomycetota; class Actinomycetes; order Propionibacteriales; family Nocardioidaceae; genus Nocardioides; species Nocardioides sp. P5_C9_2. Next base: position 526 of record NZ_JBFUMD010000269.1, on the reverse strand, counting down.
CGGGCCCCCGCCGGCGCGTTCGACGTGCTCGCCGCCGCCGGCGTCGACGTGGTGAGCGTTGCCAACAACCACGCCGGTGACTACGGCCAAGCGGGCCTGGCCGACACGTTGAGGGCGGCGCGCGGCACGGTCGAGGTGGTGGGGGCGGGCCGCGACCAGGTCGCGGCCTTCACGCCGTACCGGGTGACGCGGCGTGGGATCGACCTGGCCTTCCTCGCGGCCGACTCCGTGTTCCGCGAGGGCAGCAGCGACGTGTGGGCGGCCGGGCCGGACAACGCCGGAGTGGCCGCAGCGCGGGAGTCCAGGCCCGACGCGCTGCTGCGAGCCGTGTCGTCGGCCGCCGAGGTCGACGACGTGGTGGTCGTCTACCTGCACTGGGGACGGGAGTACCAGTCCTGCCCGAGCCAGCGGCAGCGGCTGCTCGCCCGCCGGCTCGCCGACGCGGGAGCCGACGTCGTGGTCGGCAGCCACGCGCACGTCCTCGGCGGCGCCGGCTGGTCGGGCGACACCTACGTGGGCTACGGAC
>NZ_JBFUMD010000268.1:0-5350 GCF_054049555.1 Nocardioides sp. P5_C9_2 | reverse complement strand
GTCCGGGTGGTCCCGGTCGCCGACGGCCACCTCGCGGTGGTGGCGCTGCGGGTCGTCACCCGGCTCCGCGGACGCCCGGACCTGGCGGTGCGGTGGAACCCGCCGTACGGCCGGCTGCGTGCGGGGCGGGGTGGCGTGCTCGTCGTCGACGAGCTCGCCGTGGGGCTCGTGCACCTGCCCGAGCGGGGCCGGCCCACGCTGGTCGGCACGACGTTCAGCGAGGTTCCGGCCGGAGCGCGCTGATCCTGGCGTCGAGGTCGCGCCGGTCGTCGCGGCGGACGACGGCCTCGACCACCTCGATGCCCCCGTTGGGCGAGGCCAGCGCCTGCTCGAGCTCGGGCAGGCTGGTGATCCGCAGGTGCGGGGTGCGGGACGCGGCGCACAGGCTGGCCAGGTCGACGTCGTGCGGGGTGCCGAACAGCGTCTCGAACGCCTCGGCGTACGCGTCGGCCCCCTGCTCCAGCATGCTGAAGATGGAGCCGCCGTTGTCGTTGACGACCACGATCGTGAGGTCGGGACGCTCCTCGCGCGGGCCGAGCACCAGCCCGGTGGCGTCGTGCAGGAAGGTCACGTCCCCCATCAGCGCCAGCGCACGGGTGCTCCGCGGTCGGCCCAGGGCGGCACCGATGGCCGTCGAGACGGTGCCGTCGATGCCGGCGAGGCCGCGGTTGGCGATGACCTTGCGCCGGTCGCCCACGGCGTACCGGGCGACCATCAGGTCCAGGTCGCGGATGGGGCTCGAGGCGCCCACGTGCAGCAGCCCGCCGGCGGGCAGCGCCCGGCTGACCGCTCCCGCCACCTCGTACGGCGTGAGGTCGGGCTCGGCGGCCAGCAGCCGGTCGAGCTGGCGCCCCACCGACCGGTCGGCCGCACGCCACTCCTCCAGCCAGGACGGATCTCCGGGCGCGGCCGCGAACCGGTCGGCCTCCAGGCGGACCGGGAACGGACGGGCCGACCAGAGGCCGCGCGAGCGGAGCGACACGACGTCCACGTCCTCACGACCGAGCAGCCGGGTCACCGGACGCGACAGCGTGGGGTGGCCGGCGACCACGACCCGCTCGATGCGCTCGCCGAGATCGCTGCCCAGCAGCAGGCGGTAGGTCCGGATGGCGTGGTCACCGGTGCGCGAGCCGCTCGTCGGCTCGGCCAGCAGGGGCCAGCCCGCGTCCTGGGCCAGCACCCGGGCCGGCGGGCCGGCGTCGTCGCCGGCGACCACGACGGTGCGGGGCCCGACCGGGAGCTCGACGGCGTCGGTGTGCTCGTCGCGCCACGACACCTCCCACGAGTCCGCGGCCGCATCGGCCCACCCGCCCTCCGGGAGCAGCGGCTCGTCCAGGTGGACGTTGAGGTGCACCGGCCCTCCGGGACGACCGATCTCCACCGCCCCTCGGCCGGCCTCGACGACCGTGGTGGCGGCGAAGGCGCCGAAGACCCCGACCTGGTCGGTCGTCTGGTTGGCGCTGGTGCCCCGCATCCGCGCCGGCCGGTCGGCGGTCACGACGACGAGGTCGATGCCGGCGTGCGCGGCCTCCATCACGGCGGGCAGCAGGTTGGCGACCGCCGTGCCGCTCGTGCACACGACCRCGGCGCGGGACCCGACCTTGCTGAGCCCCACGGCCAGGAAGCCGGCGGTCCGCTCGTCGATGCGGGTGTGCAGGCGCAGCAGGCCGGCGCGGGCGGCGTCGTGGACGGCGAACGAGAGCGGCGCGTTGCGCGACCCCGGGCACAGCACGACCTCCCGCACCCCGGCCGCCATCAGCGCGGAGACGACGTCACGGGCCAGGGCGGTCGAGGGGTTCACGAGGACCGATCCTGCCGCACCGTCGCCATCCGCCGCTCCCACCAGGCGACCCGGTCGGGGTCGGCGGCCAGCCGGTCCAGCGCGGCGGGGTCCACGACCGGGGCGCGGACGGGCAGCATCCCGGCGACCGGGAGCAGGGGCTCGCTCACCACGTCGGCGGTGAGCAGCTGCACCGTGGCCAGCCCGCAGGCGTGCGGCAGGTCCGGGAGGGCCGCGGCCAGCGCGACGCCGGCCGCGATGCCGACGCTCGACTCGACCGCGCTGGAGACCACGACGGGCAGGCCGATGTCCTCGGCGATGCGCAGGCAGGCGCGCACGCCGCCCAGCGGCTGGACCTTGAGCACCGCGATGTCGGCGGCCTCCAGGTCCCGCACCCGGTAGGGGTCCTCGGCCCGGCGGATCGACTCGTCGGCGGCGATGGCCACGTCGACCGCTCGGCGTACGGCGGCCAGCTCCTCGACGCTCGCGCAGGGCTGCTCGACGTACTCCAGGCCACCCGCGGCCCGCTCCAGCAGCCGGATGGCGCCCACGGCCCCGTCGACGTCCCAGCCGCCGTTGGCATCGACGCGGATGATCCCGGCAGGACCGAGCGCGTCGCGCACCGCCTCCAGCCGCGCCTCGTCGTCAGCGAGGGTCTGTCCGACCTCCGCGACCTTGACCTTCGCGGTGGTGCACCCGCCGGCGACCACGATCCGGTGGGCCTGCTCGGGACTGCAGGCGGGCACCGTGACGTTGACGGGCACGGAGTCACGGACCGCGGCGGGCCAGTCACCGGCCGCGGCCTCCTCGGCGGCACGCAGCCACGGCCGCGCCGTCGGGGCGTCGTACTCCGTGAACGGGCTCCACTCCCCCCATCCGGCCGGCCCCTCGAGCAGCACGCCCTCGCGGACGGTGATCCCCCGGAAGCGCGTCCGCAGCGGGATGCTGAAGACCCGGATCACGAGCCCTCCCCCGCCCGGGCGACGAGCGCCTGCCGGTCGACCTTGCCGTTGCCGAGCAGCGGCAGCGCGTCGAGCGCGACCACCTCCCGCGGGGCCCACGAGCGCGGGTGCGCCTCCCCGACCCAGTCGCGGACCTCCTCGAGCACCACGCCACCGACCACGAAGGCCACCACGCGCTGCCCCCACTCCGGATCCTCGACGCCCAGCACCTCGACGGCCTCGACCCCCGGGTGCTCGCGCAGGCGCCGCGCGACGGCGGGCAGGGGCACGTTGACCCCGCCGCTGACGACGACGTCGTCGAGGCGGCCCAGCACCTGCAGGCGGCCGTCCTCGTCGAGTCGCCCCGCGTCGGCGGTGAGGTACCACCCGTCGACGAGGGTGCTGGCGGTCAGCCCGGGGTCGTCCACGTAGCCCTCGAACAGCGTCGGGCCCCCGATCCGGATCCGGCCGTCGGTGCCGACGGCGACCGCGACCCCGTCGAGCGGGTGCCCGTCGTAGACGCAGCCACCGGCGGTCTCGCTGGCGCCGTACGTCGCGACGAGGTGCAGGCCGGCGTCCTCGGCCCGTCGGCGCAGGGCCGGGTCGATCGGGCCGCCGCCGAGCAGGATCGTGTGCAGGCCGGCCAGCGCCGCCACCTCGCGCTCGTCCTCGAGCAGCCGGTGCAGCTGGGTGGGGACGAGCGAGGTGAAGACGGGCACGTCGCGGTGGTGCGGCAGCCCGGCCAGGGCGTCCGCGAAGGACCCGTCCACGAGGACGGGCTCGTGACCGGCGACCAGGGACCGGCAGATGACCTGCACGCCGGCGACGTACGCCGCCGGCAGCGCCAGCAGCCACTGCCCGGTGGCGCCCAGGCGGTGGGCGGAGGCGTCCACGGAGGCGCGGATGGCGGCGCGGGACAGCTCCACCCGCTTGGGGGTGCCCGTCGAGCCGGAGGTCTCCACCACCAGCGGGGTCGGCTCGGCCATCACGGCCAGCCAGTCGCGCAGCGCGGCGACCACCTCTGCGGCCTCTCCCCGGACCGGGCGCAACAAATTCACGAGACGCACGCTAGTCCCGGTAGCAGAATGGGCGGCAATGACCACCCAGCCACCAGATCGTCCGGAGTCCTCGGGGCACTCCGGACCGATGGCACCGCCGACTCCCCCGGTCGACCCTGACCCCTCCTGGTGGCGGCGACAGCTTCCCCCCTCGCCGCTCGCCCGCCGCCTGAGCGTCCAGTCGATCCTGTTCGCCGTCGGCGAGGGCACCTTCATCACCGGGAGCGCCGTCTTCTTCACCCAGATCGTGGGGCTCACCGCCGCCCAGGTCGGCGTCGGCCTCACCGTGGCGGGGCTGGTGTCGTTCTTCCTCGCGGTCCCGGCCGGCAAGCTCGCCGACCGGGTCGGCACCAAGCGCATCTGGGCGATCAGCGCGGGCCTGACCTCGGCGCTCTACCTCGTGTGGCCCTTCATCGACGGCTTCGCGCAGTACATCGCGATGATGATCGTGCTGGAGGCCGTCAGCGTGGCCGGCTGGAACGGTCGGGGGGCCTACACCCTCGACATCTTCAGCAGGGAGGAGCGGGTCGAGTCGCAGGCCTTCATGCGGGCCGCGCTCAACATCGGCTTCACCCTCGGCGCCCTCATCGGCGGTGCCGCGCTGGCGACCAACAGCGACGCCGTGGTGCGCGCCGTCCCGGTGCTGACCGCCGCCCTGCTGGCGCTCAACACGTTCTGGATCACCCGGCTGCCCGAGCCGCCCGCGAAGGAGCCCGCTCACCACGACGGCGAGCAGCTGATCAAGCCCGCGGCGCTGAAGAACCGGCCCTTCCTGGGCCTGATGACCGCCGACGGGGTGCTCGGCACCAACCAGGTGCTGCTCAACATCGTCATCCCGTTGTGGCTGGTCGAGGAGACCGACGCCCCGCGCGTGCTGCTGGCGTGGCTCTTCGCCACCAACACCGTGATGGCCGTGCTGCTGCAGGTCGCCGCCGCGCGGGGCGTCGACTCGGTCGCCCGCTCGCTGCGGGCGTCGTACATCTCGGCGGGCTTCTTCGTGCTCTCCTGCGCGATCGTGGCGGTCACCCACGACACCCTCGGCTGGGCCACCATCCTGCTGGTGTGGGTCGGGCACGTCACCGTCACCGGCGCCGAGCTGTACCAGTCGGCCGGGCACTGGGGCTTCATGTCGGAGCTCACCGACCCCGACCAGCGCGCCGAGTACCAGGGAGCGGCGCACATCGGTCACACTGCCGGGTCGGTGTGGGCGCCGGCCCTCTTCACCTGGCTGGCGATGGAGCAGGGCACCGCGGGCTGGCTGGCGATCGCCGCGATCGTGATGGTCGCGACCGCCACCATGCGTACGACGTCCCGCTCGGCCGAGCGGTACCTGGAGAGGACCACAGCAACCCGATGAACATCCTGACCGCGGTCAAGCACCAGGCGACGCCCCCGTCGCCGCTGGCCGGTCGACTGGCGACCCAGTCGCTGCTCTTCGCGCTCGGCGAGGGCACGTTCATGGCCGGGTCGGCCGTCTTCTTCACCCAGATCGTCGGCCTGACGGCCGCCCAGGTCGGCCTCGGCCTCACCATCGCCGGGGTCGCCGGCTTCATCGCGGCCTACCCGATGGG
>NZ_JBFUMD010000267.1:0-5351 GCF_054049555.1 Nocardioides sp. P5_C9_2 | reverse complement strand
GTGTCTCGTAGGCCCACTCGGCGCCGTCGAGCGTCCAGGTCCAGTCGAGGRTCGCGGACGCGGTGTCGTCCTCCGTGGAGATGGCCCCGGCATCCACCGTGACCTGCTGGTCCTCGGGGACGGCCGCCCAGATCGTGGCCAGCTGCTCGCCCGCCGCCGGGTCGTCGACGGGTACGCCGGCGAGGTCCCGGTCGGCGAGGGCCGAGGCGAGCTCGTCGAACGTCGCGTCCGGCGGCTCGCCGGCCGAGCAGGCGGCGAGCGGGAGCAGGAGCAGGACGCCGGCGAGGGCCGGTCGACGCAGGAGGGGTCGGCGCACAGTCATGACGTGTCGGGCGGCGGGAACCGCTGATCAGTCCTCGGTCAGCGCGTCACGGGCGAGGGTGCGCCGACGCAGGGCGAGGGTGCCGAGGCACAGGACGTATCCGGCGACGAGCGCGGTGCTGTGGTGCGCGAGCCCGGAGAGCACCGCCTGCGGGACGCCGTCGCCGGGGTCGGCGACCGTCGCCGGCGCGACCGAGCCGAGGAGGGTGAAGATCGCGACCATGATGAGCGGGGGGAGCACCCCGACCGCGAAGAAGTCGTGCGGCGTGACCACCAGGGCCAGGCCGAGGCAGAGCACGACGAAGCACAGGTCGAAGAACAGGCTGAGCTCGCCGACGAGGAGGAGGTTGATGACCACCACGGTGAGCGCGACGGCCACGCCGAGCGCCACGGCCTGTCGGCCCGGCTCGACGCCGTCGGTCCACAACGAGCCCGACTGGGCCCTCGTCTGGCTCACGGGGTCACCGTAGGCCGGGCGTGTCGCCTCGCGGCGGAGCCGCGCCGGTCTCGGCGGCGGCGTGACGGGCGTGCAGGCGGTCGCGCACCTCGTCGGGGGTGTAGGCGCGACGGACGCGCTCCTGCCGGGTGACCGCTGCCCCGGTCGCGGCGACGCCCACGACGCCGGCCAGCCCCAACCACTTCCACCATGCGTGTGCCATGGCTGCAGGCTAGTGCGACCCGACGTCCACGACGCGGATCCGGCGAGGCGGGCCGACCGTGGGCCAGACTGTCCGCCATGCCCGAGCACCTCACCCTCGACGCGGCGGCCGACCTCACCCGGACCGGGGATCTGTGGCTCTTCCGCGGGCGCACCGCGGCGGACCGAGCCATCCAGACCCTCACCAACGCGCCGGTCAACCACGTGGGGATGGCGGTGGTCATCGACGACCTGCCGCCGCTCATGTGGCATGCCGAGCTGGGCCGGTCGTTGCCGGACGTGTGGTCGGGCGGGAACCACCGCGGCGTCCAGCTCCACGACCTGCGGGCCGCGGTCGCCCAGTGGCAGGGCACGTACGGCCAGCAGGCCTGGATGAGGCAGCTCAGCCCCGAGGTGGGCCAGGCCGAGGAGGACGCGCTGCTGCGCGCGGTGGCCCGCCTCGACGGGGTCTCGTTCCCCACGACGACCCGGCTCGCCGGCCGCTGGCTGCGCGGCCGCGACGCCTACGTCGCCCGGCGCAAGCGGGGTCAGCGGGTGCGCCCGGAGGCGGCCTTCTGTGCCGAGGTGGTCGCCCTGACCCTCCAGGAGATGGGACTGGTCGCGGACGACCGGAAGGCCCAGTGGTTCGACCCCGGCACCTTCTGGAGCGGCAGCCACCTGCCGCTGCTCGACCCGTGGCGGTACGGCACGGAGGTCAAGGTCGGCGACGTCCCGGCCGACCACCCGACGCCGAGCAGCCGGCACCGCTGGCGCTGACTAGGCCCCGCGGCGTCGGTCGTCGCGGTCGTCGGGCCGCGTGAACGTCCCGTCGAACAGCGTCTCCCCGCCCCCCGGACGGGCGAGGTCGCCCAGTGCCTCCAGCTCCGGGGCCGACAACGACCGCGGCGCCTCCTCCACCTGGCGGGGCGAGGGCAGGTCGTCGTGGGTGACCCCCATCTCGCCGAAGCGGCGGGCGGTGACCAGCACGCGCCCCTCCAGCGAGCCGACGGCGGCGTTGTAGGACGACACGGCCGCACCCAGCGAGCGGCCGACGCGGTCGAGGTGGCCGCCGAGGGTGCCGAGCCGCTCGTGCAGCTCGCGGCCCAGGCGCTGCACCTCCGCCGCCTGGCCGGCCAACGTCTCGTGCGACCAGCCGTGGGCGACGGTGCGCAGCAGCGCGATGAGCGTGGTGGGGGTGGCGAGCACCACCTGGCGCGCGGCGGCGTACTCCAGGAGGTCGCCCTGGGTCTCCAACGCGGCGGCCAGGAAGGCCTCGGCGGGCACGAACATCACGACGAACTCGGGAGTCTCGTCGAGCGCGCGCCAGTAGGCCTTGGCCCCGAGCAGGTCGACGTGCCGGCGCAGCTGGGACACGTGACGGCGCAGGTGGGCGTCCCGCTCGTCGTCGTCCTCCGCGCCGGTCGCGTCCAGGAACGCGTCGAGCGGCACCTTGGCGTCGACGACCACCGCCTTGCCGCCGGCCAGGTGCACGACGAGGTCGGGGCGCAGCACGCCGTCGGCGAGCTGGACCTGCTCGGTGAAGTCGCAGCGGTCGACCAGCCCGGCCAGCTCGACGGCCCGCCGCAGGTGCATCTCGCCCCACCGGCCCCGCACCTGGGGCTTGCGCAGGGCGGTGGCCAGCGACGAGGTCTCGCGGCGCAGCGACTCGGCGGTCAGGCGCATGTCGGAGACCTGCTGGCTCAGCTGGCCCTGCCACGACGCGCGCGTCTGGTCGATGTCGCGGAGCTGGTCGTGCAGGCGCATCAGCCCGTCGCGCACCAGCGCCTGCTCGGTCGTCTCGCGACGCTCGCGCGCCTCGAGGGCCGCGACGATCCCGCTGTCCCGGGGGCGGGACCGCGCCCAGAGGAGGCCGATCAGCCCGCCGAGCGCGAGGCCGACGAGCAGGGTCACGGAGGTGGTCAGGAGGTCCATGGGGCGAGCATGGACCAGGCCACCGACAGTCGGGTCCACGGCAGGCCGGCGGTGGACGCCCGGCGTCTCAGTCGCTGTCGATGAACGCGCCGCTCACCCGCCGGGCGAGCGACGGCGAGGCGACCACGAAGTCGATCTTGAGCCCGCGGTCGCGCTCGAAGCGCTGCCGGTAGTAGTCCCAGTAGCGGACCAGAGGGCCTGAGAACGCTTGTAGGGACGCCTGCCAGCGTCACCTAGCCTTCACGCGCGTGACCGGGATCGGAAGCGCGCCGTAGGTCGGGCCCTGGCATGAGCGCCCTTCACAGAGGGTAGGCCGTGGCAGGACGGGAAGTCATGAGGGTCGGGATCTACGCCCGAATCTCGCTGGACGCGGGGGCCAGGCCCTTGGCTTAGCACGTCAAGAGGCCGACTGTCGGTCAACGACTTTGGATGCGCTCACGTCGTTGTCGACGTACACATCGACCACGGTCACGCCATGCCTTGTTGCCTTGCTGCCCGCATTTTGCGTGACCTTAGGGCTGAACGGATCCACGCCGTCGTGGTCTACGACCTAGACCTAGACCGCGACCACGACGGCACGGCCCGCGAAGGCTGAATTTCTTGGTCTGGTGCAGCATGCGGTGGCCCACGCAGAGCCGCCCCATGCTTCTCACCCGCGTCCTGAGGTTGCACTGCGTCCCGCCGTCGTCGTGCACGCGTTGGGCGGCTCATCTCTGGGCGAAATACGGCGCTCGCCGCTCGCCGCTCGCCGCGCGGGTCGCGGGCACCTGGGGGCACCAGCGGCAAGTGTCAGGTTCAACCTGACGAACTTCCCTCATTCCCGAGACACGGTGAGTGGTCGCGACCGAGAATCTCGATAGCAGCAACGGGGGCTCAAACAGGGGGCTCTCCTGCATGCCCAAATCACTATAGGAGAAGCGTGAAGAAGATCATCCAGATGCTGGCCGTCGTGCTGGCACTCGTTCTGGCACCCTCAGCCGCGTTCGCGGACCAGGGCGCTGAAGCGAAGTACGGCACCGGCTCGTTCACGGTAAAGAGTCTGACGCTGCCCGCCCAGTACGGGTGCTTCTACCACCCATACACGGTCAACCTGACTCTGGGCTGGGAGACCACCGACTGGAGCCTGGACGTCCGGATCACCGCGCCCAACGGCACCATCTTCGACGAGGCGTCCGCCTCGGAATTCGGCACTGTGGGGGGCACCCGTTCGCTGTCGGGCGAGATCTTCTTCTGCTCGTCGCAGACCGCACCCGGTACTTACACGATGACGGGTGTGCTGGACACCTACGAGGGCGCCAGCGACTACACGCCGACCGCGCAGAGCCTCGCACCCATGCAGTTCACCGTTTCGCCGTACGTCGCCCCGACACCGCCTCCGCCGCCCGCTCCGGCTCCGGTCCCTGCCCCGGCGCCGGCACCGGCACCGGCACCGGTTGTATACGCCGACGTGACCGGCAAGGTAAGCAGCAAGGCCATCACCGACGGCGCCAAACTCACCTTCAAGTCCAACGCTCTCCCGAGCGGCGCGACCCAGCGCAAGGCGCTGACCTGGACCGTGATCGCTGACGGCAAGATCAAGAAGACGTTCACCCAGCAAGCCAGTAACGCCCGCAATGTGACGGTGCGCTTCAAGAACAAGACGGGCAAGCACGTCATCAATGTGCTGCGAAACGGAAAGGTCGCCAAGACCGTCCGCGTCACCGCCTGACCTGATTCCCGACAACAGACATGCGCCCACGGCCTCCAGTCGTGGGCGCTCTGTGTTGCACGGACGTGAGTGCGGGAGCACGATGGCGTGATGACCCAGCCCGCACCGGAGAAGGACGACTACGAGGCGTGGCGCGACCTACAGGACGTGCTTGAGGAACGTGACGCCGAGTGGTGGGCAGACGCGCACTCGGACACGGAGTAGGACGCGGACAGACCCGTTTGGCGGTCGTAGGGGGTACGCCTTGGGTTTGGCGCACCCTGCCCGCCTGCCGGACGGCGTGCAGGACGCCTCAGAGAAGCTCGTGGATCGCTCCAAGACCGGGGAACTGCTGCTCCGGAAGACTTGGGCAAAGGTGTATAACCCTGATTCCGACACAGCGGGGCATACGGCTCTGCTGTGGAGGCCTTGGAAAGTGTCGCACTCCCTGGCCCCTTGGTATCACCAAACAATCGGCGTCGATATCGGACGTGGTCAGGGCTGTAGAGAAGGTTTCAAACTTGGCGAGCGCCCTTCACTCGAGACACACGGAGTACTCGTATCGCGACGCACTCCTCGAATGCTTATGTCTCTGTATGGGGGTCAGCGGGACAGGCGCGTCAGCGAGACCTATTCCGATGTCTCCCATGGGGAGGCGGAGGCGGCCGTATTAATGGCGGCTACTCTCGCGGGTTGGTTCAGCCGTGACCTTCGTGCAGGAAGGAGGCGCCGTGATTCACGACCGACTGCGGTCAGTACGGAGAGGTGCATAGC
>NZ_JBFUMD010000266.1:0-5357 GCF_054049555.1 Nocardioides sp. P5_C9_2 | reverse complement strand
GCCCTGGTGCGCGCGGCCCAGCCACGAGCCGGTCTCCCCCGTGCGGGTCACCGGGAAGTCCTTGGTGCCGACGCCCTGGACGCCCACCACCTCCCCCCGGTGCAGCACGGCCAGGTTCAGGTCCCATCCCGCCGGCGAGAAGTCGGCGCGGGTGCGCCAGTGGTACTGCGCGAAKCTGCGCAGGAAGTCCTCCGGCGCCGTGTCGGTCCAGGCGAACGAGAAAGGCATCAGAGCCGGGTCGTGCACCCCCTGGGCAGCGAGGTCGGCCAGCTCGACGACCAGGTCGTCGGTGACACCGCGCAGCTCGAGGTCACCGGCCCGCACGCGCAGTCCGAGGGCGGGCAGGGCATCGGCGACGGAGCTCATGGCGTCATCCCACACGCCACACCCGCACCACGGCAAATGCCTTTCAGGCCACCCCGGACGCCACCACACGACCGCGCAGCACGACGTACGACGGCTCGAGGAGGACGGTCAGGTCGGCCAGGGGGTCGCGGGGGTAGACGACGAAGTCCGCCGGGGCGCCCTCGGCGAGGGTGGGGTTCCACCCCAGCCACTCGCGGGCCCGCCACGAGGCGGCCCCGAGCGCGTAGTCGGCCGGCATGCCCAGCCCCGCCATCGCCACGACCTCGCCGGCGATGTTGCCGTGCCGGCTCACGCCCCCGCCGTCGGAGCCGGCGTAGAGCGCGACGCCGAGCTCGTAGGCCGCCATGATGGTGTCGCGCTGGCGGGCGTGCAGGTCGCTCATGTGGTCGGCGTAGCGGGGGAACTTGTCGCGGCCCGCGTCGGCGTACTGCGGGAACTTGTCGATCTGCATGACGGTCGGCACCAGCGCGATCCCCCGCTCGGCCATGGTCGCGGCCAGGTCGGTGGAGAGCCCCGTGCCGTGCTCGATGCAGTCGATGCCCGCCTCGATGAGGCCCGGCAGCACCTGCTCGCCGAAGCAGTGCGCKGTGACCTTGGCCCCGTGGTCGTGCGCCGTCGCGATGGCGGCGGCGAAGTCCTCGGCCGGGAAGCTCGGGGCCAGGTCGCCCGCGTCGCGGGAGATCCAGTCGCCGACGAGCTTGACCCAGCCGTCCCCGGCTCGCGCCTCACGGGCGACGGTCTCGACCAGGGTCTCGGGCTCGACCTCGTGGGCGTAGTTGCGGATGTAGCGGCGGGTGCGCGCGATGTGCCGACCGGCCCGGATCAGCCGCGGCAGGTCCTCACGGTCGTGGACCCAGGACGTGTCGGCGGCCGACCCGCAGTCACGGATCAGCAGGGCCCCCGCGTCGCGGTCCTCGACGGCCTGCGCCTCCGCCTCCGCCCGCCCGACGGCGCCGTGGTCGTCGAGCCCGATGTGGCAGTGGGCGTCGACCAGCCCCGGCACGATCCAGCCACGGGCCGCGGTGGTCGCGCCGGCCTGGCGCTCGTAGGTGATGGCGTCGCCCACGACGTACAGGTCGCGCGCCTCCCCGTCGGGCAGGACCGGTCCCGAGAAGCGCAGCGCAGTCATGGGCCCGACCGTAGCGGGGCCGGAGGAAAGCCTCCGGCAGCACAGGCACATTTGGGCGATGACACGGACCGCGCGGCGTCGGACAGTCAAGACATCCTTTTCCTCCATCCGGATCCTCGAGGTGTCCCAGATGCACAGAAATCGACTGTTCGTCGCGTCCGCGCTCGTCGCCCTCACCAGCCCCGCGCTCGTCTCCCCGGCCCAGGCCGCGCAGACCCACGGCGGCGACTCGGGGGGCGACCCGCCCTGGCGGACCGTCGCCACGGGCCTCGACAACCCCCGCCAGCTCTCCTTCTCGGGTGGCTCGCTCTACGTCGCCGAGGCCGGTGTCGGTGGGTCGGGTCCCTGCGTGACAGGCCCCGAGGGCGAGTCCTGCTTCGGCCTGTCCGGCGCGATCACCCGCATCACCAGCTACGGCTCGAAGCGGGTGGTGACCGGGCTGCCGTCGCTCGCGTCGCCCGAGGGTGGTGGCGCGATCGGACCGCACGACGTCGTCGTCCCGGCCTTCCGTCGCGGCTCGGACCACACGTTCGCCGTCACGATCGGCCTGGGCGCCCCGCCGGAGGTGCGCAAGACCTTCGGCGCCGCTGGTCGGGCGCTCGGCACCGTCGTCACCGGCAGCTTCCACGACGGCAAGGCGCACATCCTCGGCGACCTCGCGGCGTACGAGGAGCGACACAACCCCGACGGCAACCCTCCCGACTCCAACCCTGCCGACTCCAACCCGACCGGGATGATGCGCGACGGCGGGTCCGTGGTGGTCACCGACTCCGGCGCCAACGACCTCCAGCGGGTGCGCAGGGACGGACGGATCAAGACGCTGGCGGTGTTCCCGAACAGGATGGTGCCGAGCCCCGACGACCCGGCCACCCTGATGCCGATGCAGGCCGTGCCGACGTCCGTGGTGCGCGGTCCCGACGACGCCTACTACGTCAGCCAGCTGACGGGCTACCCCTTCCCCGCCGGCGGGTCGAACATCTGGCGCGTGGTGCCGGGGCAGGCGCCCACCGTCTACGCCACCGGACTGACCAACGTCACGGACCTCGCCTGGCACGACGGGTCGCTGTACGCCGTCCAGCTCTCCACCACCGGCCTCCTCACCGTGCCGCCGGGGACCCCGCCGACCGGATCGCTCGTCAAGGTCGCGTCGGGCGCCGCACCGACGCCCGTCGCGGAGGGACTGCCTGCCCCGTACGGCGTCGCGCTGCGCGGCGGCAAGGCCTTCGTGACGACGTGTGCCGTCTGCCCCGACGGCGGGTCGGTCGTGGCCATCGACCTGGACTGACGCGGGCAGGTGCGGCTGCTCAGCCGATCTGGTCGAGCAGCCACGAGGGGCTCATCGCGCGAGCGCCGAGCCCCTCGCACCGCCCCCGCAGCACGTGGTCGGCGCTGATGAGGACCACCGTGTCGCCCAGCTCCCGGCGACGGGCCACCTCGGCGATGATCGTGGAGTCGCCGTCCCTGGGCGCGTGCACCGTCGTCACGTGCTGGTCGCGACCGGGGCGCACGCCGCCCTTGGCGCCACCCTCGAGCACCAGCACGATGTCGTCGTACGACGTGTCCCCCACCAGCAACCGCTCGTGGAGGCGCCGCGCGGCGCCGGCGCGGTCCTTCCACCAGCCGTCCGGCACGGAGCCGACGACGTTGGCGGCGTCGACCACGAGCACCGAGCGCGGCGCGCGGGGTCGGCTCACTTGAGGAACTTGGAGAAGTCCTTGGGCAGGTCGAGCGCCGCGGCCGCCTTCTCGTAGTCCACGTCGTCGCCACCGCCGAAGGGGTTGGCCGGACGGTCGGCGGCAGCGGCCTTCTGCGCCGCGGCCTCCTGGGCCGCCTTGGCGGGGTTGCCCGACGTGCGCTTGCCCTTGGCCTTCTTCGGCTGCGCCTTGGTCTTGCCGCGCTTGCCGGCACCGGGCATCGCGGGCATGCCCGGCATCCCCGGCATGCCGCCCCCACGGGCCATCTGCTCCATCATCTTGCGCGCCTCGAAGAAGCGGTCGACGAGCTGGTTGACGTCGGAGACCTGCCGCCCCGAACCGCGGGCGATCCGCGCGCGGCGGGAGCCGTCGATGATCTTGGGGTTGTCCCGCTCGGCGGGCGTCATCGACTGGATGATCGCCTGGATGCGGTCGATCTCGCGCTCGTCGAAGTTCTCGAGCTGGTCGCGGAACTGTCCCATCCCGGGCAGCATGCCCATGATCTTGGACATCGAGCCGAGCTTGCGGATCTGCTGCATCTGCTGGAGGAAGTCCTCCAGCGTGAAGCCGCCCTTGGTGCCGAGCTTCTCGGCGGCCTTGAGGGCCT
Organism: Nocardioides sp. P5_C9_2; assembly: GCF_054049555.1. NCBI lineage: Bacteria > Bacillati > Actinomycetota > Actinomycetes > Propionibacteriales > Nocardioidaceae > Nocardioides > Nocardioides sp. P5_C9_2. The sequence goes on along the minus strand of NZ_JBFUMD010000266.1, from coordinate 1,561 downwards.
CCTCCTGGTCGAAGGCCTTCTCGGCCTGCTCGATCAGGGTGAGCATGTCGCCCATGTCGAGGATGCGCGAGGCCATCCGGTCGGGGTGGAACAGGTCGAAGTCGGTCATCTTCTCGCCGGCGGAGGCGAACATGACCGGCTTGCCGGTGATCGAGGCGATCGAGAGGGCGGCACCACCGCGGGCGTCGCCGTCGAGCTTGGTCAGGACCACGCCGTCGTACCCGACGCCGTCGAGGAACATCTGCGCGGTGGTGACGGCGTCCTGGCCGATCATGGCGTCGACGACGAAGAGCACCTCGTCGGGCTGGACCGCGTCGCGGATGTCGGCGGCCTGGCGCATCAGCTCGGCGTCGACGCCGAGGCGACCGGCGGTGTCGATGATGACGACGTCGTGGACCTTGCGCCTGGCCTCCTCGACGGACGCACGGGCCACGGCCACCGGGTCGCCGACGCCGTTGCCGGCCTCCGGCGCGAAGACGGGCACGCCGACCCGCTCCCCGTTGACCTGCAGCTGCTGCACGGCGTTGGGCCGCTGGAGGTCGGCCGCGACCAGGATCGGGGTCTTGCCCTGCTCCTTGAGCCACAGCGCCAGCTTGGCCGCCAGCGTCGTCTTGCCGGCGCCCTGGAGCCCGGCGAGCATGATCACCGTCGGGCCGGTCTTGGCGTAGCGCAGCCGGCGGGTCTCGCCACCGAGGATCTCGACGAGCTCGTCGTTGACGATCTTGACGACCTGCTGGGCCGGGTTGAGCGCCCCGCTGACCTCCTCGCCGCGGGCGCGGTCCTTGACCGCCGCGACGAACTCCTTCACCACCGGCAGGGCGACGTCGGCCTCGAGCAGCGCGATGCGGATCTCGCGCGCGGTGGCGTCGATGTCGGCCTCGGACAGCTTGCCCTTGCCGCGGAGGTTCTTGAAGGTGTCGGCGAGCCGGTCGGAGAGAGTGGCGAACACGGTGGGAGATCCCCTGAGATCGGAGGCGGAATCGGTGGGTGTCGAACGAGGGCCCAGCCTAACGGTCGCCCCCCGCGCCCGGGTCGTCGGCGACGTCGCCCCCGCGCTGCTGGGCCATGATGTGCGCGTGTCCCGCTCCTTCCTCGACCTGCTGTACGACGAGGCGGCCCGCTCGCACTTCGACGAGCTGCTCGCCTCGGCCACCGCGGGCGCGGCCCACGACGAGGAGCGGGAGCGGCTGCGGACCGACTACGACGTGGCCCTGCGGCTGCGCGACCTCATCTCGCGCCAGCGCTCCCGCGAGGCCGAGCTCTCCGCGCTCTACGAGACCGCGAGCGACCTGACGGCCATCCGCGACGTCGACGCCATCCTGGCCGCCATCGTGCGCCGCGCACGCCAGCTCCTCAACGCCGACATGACCTACCTGTCGCTCAACGACGAGCTCGACGGGGCGTCGTACATGAAGGTCACCGACGGGGCGCTCACACCGGCGTTCAAGCAGCTGCGGCTGCCGCTCGGCACCGGCCTGCTCGGACTGGTGGCCCAGGCAGGTGCGCCGTACTTCACCGAGGACTACCAGGCGGACGCGCGGTTCGTGCACCGTCCCTACAT
>NZ_JBFUMD010000265.1:0-5386 GCF_054049555.1 Nocardioides sp. P5_C9_2 | reverse complement strand
CCGCCTGGTCGCGCTCCGCGTGCCACTGGCGCACGTAGAGCTCGAGGTCGACGACCCGCCGCACGTGGTCCTCGTCGGTGGCGAGCGGCCCGGGGCCGAGGCCGTGCGCCGCACGCGTCAGCACCTCCTCCGCCGCGGCGGCCACCACCTGGCGGACCCGGAGCGCGGATCGCGCCCCGTCGATGCCGAGCAGGAGGCCGACGTCGATGGCCGCCGCCGCGTCGACCAGCGCGCACCGGGCGGCGTGGAGCACGCCGTCGACGGCACCGAGGTGCATGAGGGCGAGCTGGTCGGGCTCCCGGCCGCCGGTGGCGGCGGCCAGCATCCGGCGCGCGACGCCGACCGCTCCGCCGTACCAGACCGCGGCGACGCCGAGGCCGCCCCAGGCGAAGCCGGGTCGCTCGAGGTACCAGCCGGCGTCCCCCACCGCACGCGCCGGCACGGCGTCGAGGTCGACCGGGCCGGAGTCGACGTCGGGCAGTCCGCGGGCCACCCAGGTGCCGGCGACGGGGGTGACCCCCGGGTGGTGCAGGTCGACGTCGAAGAGGCGGCGCTCCTCCCCGGCCCACGCGCTGATCAGCGCACGGTCGAGGGACCCGGCCAGGGAGCACCAGTGCTTGCGCCCGGACAGCGTCCACGAGGACCCGTCCCACCGCCCCTGCAGCGGAGTGCCCGGCCCCTCGGCGGCGTACACGCCCCAGGCCCCGGGCGCGACGTCGACCCCGGCCTGGTCGAGGATCGCGAGGGCGTCGAGGTGCGGCTCCAGCACCCGGGCAACGGTCAGGTCCGTGGCGCCCAGCGTCGCCAGCGCCGACCACAGGAACGCCGTCGAGCCCGCCCCCGGCTGCGGCAGCGACGCGCCCACCTCGGACGCCAGCGCGATCGCGGCCCGCACGTCGGCCGCCGCGTCGTCGGCGCGGGCGGCCACGGACTCCAGCGCGGCGCGCTGCTCGTCGGAGTGGTCGGTGAGCACGACCGGGCGAGCCGGCAGTCGGGGGCGTCGTGGCTCGGCGGGCATCTCTCTCCTCGGCTGGTGGTCACGGCGGCTGGTGGACACCGATGATCCTCTCGCGACGCTAGTGATCATGCCGGGGCGAGGGACCCTCCCCACGGGTAGCGCGGGTGCGACCTGGCTCACCGGTCGGATGGTTGGCTGGGGTCATGCCTCCTCGTCTGACCCAGCTGGCTGCCGGCACGGCCGGCCACGTGCTCGCCGCCGGGCTCGGCGGCGTCGCGGCCCTGCGGCGCGGCAAGCCGTTGCACCCGCGCGGGGAGATCAGCCGGGCCGTCCTCGAGGTCACCACCCCGGTCGCGGGGACCGGTCCCTTCGTCGGCTCGGCCGCGACGTACGACGGCCTTGCCCGGCACGCCACCGCCATGGGCCTGCCCTCGCCGTGGCCGGACATCGACGGCCTGGCGCTCCGGCTGCCGGTGGAGGGCAGTGATGCGGACCTGCTGTTCGCCGCGACCGGCACCGGCCGGTGGACCCGGCACGTCCTGGTGCCCCACCGCTCCGGGGCCCCGGTCCCGATGACGACGCTCTTCCCCTTCGAGACCGACGCGGGACGCCTGGTGCTCGGGGTCTTCCCCGACGGCGACCGCTTCGACCTGCGGGTCTCCGTGGGCTCCGGTCCGTGGCGGCCGCTCGGCCGGCTGACGCTCGAGCCCCTCCTCGTCGAGGACCCGCCCGAGCTGCGCTTCGACCCCGTCCGCAACGCACCACCGGGGTTGGGCACCAGTGCCACCCTGGTAGCCCTGCGGGATCCTGCGTACGTCGCCGCCCGGCGCACCTCATGACATCCCGACCCACCCTCCGGAGGAACCCCGTGCGCATCGAGGCCAGCGGACCGCGCCCCGTCGACGACACCTGGGAGCAGTACACCCGCCCCGCGGCGTGGCCCGAGTGGGCGCCGCAGATCCACGCAGTGCGGGGCGTGAGCGGGAGCATCGAGGCCGGCGACCGCGGTGTCGTGCACGGCCCGTTCGCCCTCCGCATCCCCTTCACCATCGTCTCCGTCGACCCGGGCGCGCACCGGTGGACGTGGCGGGTCGGCATCCGGCCGTTCACCGTGGTGCTCGACCACGGGGTCGATCCGGTCGTCGATGACGAGGGACCCGACCCGGCCGGGGGCGGCGCGACCGCCTGGGCGGACGTCCACGCGCCCCGGCTGCTCGTGCGGACCTACGCCCCGCTGGCCCGCACCGCCCTGCGCCGGCTGGTGGGCGCATGAGCGAGCACCCCGGCCCCGAGGCCGTCGAGCGCAACGTGCTCGGCGGTGAGCTCGAGCCGTGCGGCACGGAACCGATGACCGGCTACCACCGCGACGGCTCGTGCGTGGTGGGCCCGCACGACGCGGGACTGCACGCGGTGTGCGCGGTGATGACCGACGAGTTCCTCGCCCACCAGAAGGCCGTCGGCAACGACCTGTCGACGGCGCGCCCCGAGTGGGGATTCCCCGGCCTCGTCCCCGGCGACCGCTGGTGCGTCGTGGCCGCCCGCTGGCTCCAGGCGTACGCCGCCGGCGTGCCCGCGCCCGTCGTCCTCGCGTCCACCTCGGAGCGCGCCCTCGAGGTCGTGGAGATCGAGATCCTGCGCGAGAACTCGGTCGACGTACCGCCGGACCTCAGCGCCTGGGGCTGAGGCGACTCACCGGAGCCCCTTGACGTACGCCGCCTGGCCGAGGTGCTGGAGGCAGTCGCCCTGGATGCTGACCAGCCGCACCCCGGCGGTGACGGGCGGGTCCCAGTGGCGGTCGACGACCCGGTCCAGCTCGTCCTCGTCGACGCGGGCGAGGTAGTCGGACGTCGCCCGCGCGACCTCGCGGTGGTAGCCCGCGAGCAGCGCCGGGTCCTCGATCCGCACCGCGTCGACCTGGGCGCTGGTGTGGCCGTAGCCGATGTCGTCGGTGCCGTTCGGCAGGTCGAAGCGCTCCTGCCACCGCTCCCACACCTGCGGCTCCCCGGAGAGGCCGGCGACGTGGTGGTCCTGGACCCGGGCCAGGTGCCAGAGCAGCCACCCGACCGGGTTGCCGGTGCCGCCGGGGCGATGGTGCAGGGTCTGCTGGTCGAGCCCGTCGGCGAGGTCGGCGTACAGCTCGGTGATGCGCTCGAAGCCGTCGGTGAGCAGGGTGCGGACGTCCATCCCCCGACCGTACGCCGCCCGCCCGACCCCCGGGACCAACGGCGGCCAGCGCGGGGCGGAGGGCCCTGACGCGCCGCTCCCCCGCCCCCAAGGATGGACGCGAGCGCACACCGAAGGAGCAGCCGATGAGCTCGACGCAGCTCACCCGCGCGACACCGGCGGACCGGTCGGGGGCGACCCGCCCCCGCGTCACCCGGGCCCAGGCGATGCTGGCGGCGAGCCTCGTGGTCGCCACCGGCATCGTGACAGCCTCCGCGTACGGATTGCTGGCCACGGATCCCTACCGCTCACTGCCGGCGGCCACCGTCCTCGCCGCCCGCGGCCAGGACCTGGTGAGCCTGGTGGTGGCCGCGCTGCTGGTCGTGGTGGCCCTCCCGGCACGGCTGACGCCGACACGGCTGCTGGCCTGGCTGGGGCTGCTCGCGTACGTCGTCTACAGCTACGCCATCTACCTGACCGGCGTGCCGATGAACCGGGCCTTCCTGGTCTACGTGGTGATCGAGTCGGTGGCCGGCGCCGCCCTGCTGGCCGGGCTGTGGCGGATGGCCGCGATGCGCTGGCCCGCGGTGCCGACCCCGCGGCTGCGTCGCGGGACCGGCACGATGCTCGTGGTCGTCGCCGTGCTCTTCGCCGGCCTGTGGCTGTCCACGCTGCTGCCCTTCGCCCTCGGCGGGAGCCCGCCCGACCCCGAGGGCATCGGCGGGGCGCCGTACCCGGTGTTCGTGCTGGACCTCGTGGTCGTGCTGCCGGCCATCGCCGCGATCGGGGTGCTCCTGCTGCGACGGCACCGGCTCGGACCGCCGCTGGCGGTGGTGGCGCTCATCAAGATCGTGACCTTGTTCGTCGCGCTCTGGGCCGGCCCGGCCTATGCCCTGGCCACCGACGGGCCCGTGCAGCTCGGACCCGACGCCGTTCCGAGCCTGCTGCTGCTGGTCGCGAGCGGCTGGCTGGTCGCCGCCTGGTGGCGCACCCTGGAGGAGGAGACATGAGCACCCTGATGGTCTACGAGTCGATGTGGGGCAACACCCGCGAGGTCGCCGAGGCGGTCGCGGACCGGCTCGGGGACGACGTGACCGTGGTCGAGGTGGCGGACGCGCCCGCGCGACTTCCGGCGGGCCTCGACCTGCTGGTGGTGGGTGGGCCCACGCACGCCTTCTCGATGAGCCGCGCCGGCACGCGGCGCAGCGCGGTGGAGAAGGGGGCGGAGGTCGGACACGTCGAGCGAGGCATCCGGGAGTGGCTGGAGGAGGTGGAGGCCGGCGAACCTGTCGACGTCGCGACCTTCGACACCCGGGTCGGGGGCACGATGCAGCACCTGCCCGGCTCGGCCGCGAAGTCGGCGGGCAGGCAGGTGCGCCACCACCACCTCGGCCGGCTGATCGCCACGGAGAGCTTCTACGTCGACGACACCGAGGGTCCGCTGTCCCCGGGCGAGGTCGACCGCGCGAGGGCCTGGGGCGAGTCGCTCGCCGTCCGCGACTGAAGGGCACCGGAGGGGGGTGGGACTCACCGCGCCGTGTGATGCTCGCCCTTCGACGACGGCTCCTACGCCCGCGCGTCACACCCGGACGCGCCGCCACCGCGGCGAGAACACCCCGGCGCGCACGTAGACCACCGTCGTCACCGCGTTGACGACCACCAGCGTCACCGCGAACATCGCGAGGTTGAGCCCCGGCACGAGGTCGGCCGGCAGCGTGTAGGCCATCACCACCCGGGCGGCCGCGTCGATCAGCGTCCCGGCCGCCCACAGCACGCTCGCCGTGCACCACATGCTGCGGAACCGCGGCTCGCGCTCCCACAGCCCCTCCCACTCCCGGGGCCAGCCGAACCTCCCCTCGGCCATCGGCCGCGCGAACTGGTAGGCCAGCGGCCGGTCGGCCCACCGCAGGCTGGCGAGGAACCACAGCCCGACGCCGGTGGTGATGACCGCGTCCTTGGCGAGCAGGAACCTGGGGTCTCCCGGCACCAGCGCGATCACGAAGCCGGCGAAGAGCAGGACGGTGAAGAACGCCTCCAGCCCGCCCGGGCGGTGGCCCCGCGCGAGCGCGAGCAGCGCCGGGGCCAGCGACAGGACCGCGCCGACGACCAGCGCGGCGTACACGCTCACCCCGAGGTGCCGCATCAGGTAGTAGAGCGCGGTGGACCCGACGATGCCCAGCGCCGGGCGGGCGAGCGTCACGACTCGTCCCGGGTGCGGACCGCGGTGGCGCGGTCGAAGAGGTCGACCAGCTCGGCGGCGTACGC
>NZ_JBFUMD010000264.1:0-5403 GCF_054049555.1 Nocardioides sp. P5_C9_2 | reverse complement strand
CGGCCGTGAGCTGGAAGGGCAGGCGTGCGTCGAAGGCCTCGAGCAGGTCCCCGCCGCCCGTGCGGGAGCGGGCCCCCAGCGCCCGCTGCGCGGCCCGGCGCCGGGCCAGCGCCAGCTGGAGGACCAGGGCCTCCTCGAAGCGGAACCGCTTCTGGGCGGCCCCGACCTGGGCGTAGTCGTCGGGACGGTGGGCCAGGCGCAGAGCCGTCATGATGTCCAGGACGTCGTGCTCGCGGCGCAGCTCGGGGGTGAGCACGTCGGTGACCCCGGTGACCAGGTCCAGCGCGAGTCCGACGACCCGGATCAGGTCCCAGACGTAGAGCCGGTGGGTCAACGGGTAGACCGGCAGCAGCCGCGGCAGCGAGGCCGCCTCGCCGTCCTCGCCGAACATCAGCTGGTGCGGCTGCTCGAGCTGCCAGGCGTGGTGGAAGAGCTTGGCCTTGCCGGTGAAGAGCCCCCGGCTCCCCGCCCGCATCTCGGCTGCGTACTTCTCGGCCTGCGCGGCGTACGGGCTGAAGAACGACAGCGTGAAGTCGGGTCCGTTGGTGCGGATCCTCACCTCGGTGCGGTACTGCCTCTTCTTGTGGGCGAAGAACTCGGTGACCCGCGACGACGCCACCTCGCCCACGACCGACATCATCTGGCCCACGACCGGCTCKGCGACCTCGGAGAGCTCGGTCGAGGCGATGTAGCGCCGGGGCAGGTGGTGGAGCAGCTCTCCGATCGTGCGGATGCCGAGGCCCTCCTCGACGAGCTTGCGCTTGGCGTGGCTGCGCCCGAAGACGGCCGCCACCGGTGAGTCCGGGGTGATCGAGACCATCGACTACTCCACGCTCACCAGGACCGGGTAGCGCGCCTGGCCCCCGTCGTACACCGAGACGTCGACGTGCGGGTGGACCCTCTCGACGTACGCCGCGGCGCGGGACGCCAGGCCGGCCCCGCCCTCGCCGGCCACGATCGTCACCAGCTCCCCGCCACCGCCGAGCAGCCGATCCACGACCTCGCGGGCGACGGTGTCCAGGTCGCCGCCCACCACCGCGAAGTCCCCCGCGATCACGCCGAGCACGTCACCGGGCTCGCACGGCCCGGCCATCGTCATCGCCTGCCGGGCGGCGACGGTGACCGCGCCGTGGCGCGCGTGGCGGGCGGTCGCGGTCATCTCGCGGACGTCCTGGTCGAAGGTCCGCCCGGGCTCGTGCACCGCGAGGGCCGCGAGGCCCTGCACCTGGGCGAGGCTCGGGATCACCTCGACGCGGATCCCACCCTCCTGCTCGGCGGTGCGGGCCGCGATCTCGGCCACCCGCACGGAGTCCGCGTCGTTGGGCAGCAGCACGACCTCGCTCGCCCCGCAGGAGTGGACGGCCTCGAGGAGCTGGCCCGTCGAGGGACGGCGACCCGGGCCGCCGTGGACGACCACCGCACCGGCCTCCTCGAACAGGGTGGCGAGACCGGGGCCGGCGGCCACCGCGACGACGGAGCGCTGCCGGGTGGTCGGCGGCCGGCGGGCCTCGGCGACCTGCTCGGCGAAGTGGGTCACGCGTACCCGGTGCGGACGGCCGGCCTCGATGCCGGCCTCGATCGCCGCCCCCACGTCGTCGACGTGGACGTGGACGTTCCACAGGCCGTCACCGCCGACCACGACGAGGCTGTCCCCGAGGGTGTCGAGGACCGCGCGCAGCGGCCCGAGCGCGTCGTCGTCGGCGTCGAGGAGGTACATCACCTCGTAGGCCGGGCCGTCCTCGGTGAGGTGGTCCCCGGTGATCGGGTGCGGCACCGGGATGCGGTGCCCGGTGAGCGCGACCGGCTCCGGGCGTCGGCCCGTCGACACGGTCTCGGCGGCGTCGAGCACGACGCACAACCCGCGTCCCCCGGCATCGACCACGCCGGCGTCGGCCAGCTGCTGGAGCTGCTCGGGGGTGCGGAGGAGCGCCTCCCGGGCGGCGGCGGCGGCGGCGGCGAACACGTCCCGGGCCCGGGCACCCTCACCGGAGGCGCGCTCGATCGCCGCGTCCGAGGCGGCCCTGGCGACGGTGAGGATGGTGCCCTCGACGGGTCGTCCGACCGCCGCGTAGCTCGCGTCGGTCGCCCGTCGCATGGCGTCGGCGACGATGCCGGCGTTGCGCTCCCCCACGGACGCCTCCCGCAGCCGGGCGGCGTACGCACCGAGCATCTGGCTGAGGATCACCCCGGAGTTGCCGCGGGCGCCGAGCAGCGCCCCGCGGGACAGCACGGCCAGCGCGTCGTCCAGCGGCAGGTCGGGCTGCCGGCCGACCGCGTCGCGCAGGGCGTCGCGGGCCGCGGCGACGGTGAGGAACATGTTGGTTCCGGTGTCCCCGTCAGGCACGGGATAGACGTTGAGGGCGTCGATCTCCTCGCGCGCCCCACCGAGCGCGTCGGAGGCGATGTCGACGAAACGCAGGATCGAGGTGGTCGAGATGCCGTGGGGTACGGTCTCCATCCCTGCGTGCCCTCCCCTGCTCCCTGTCCCCGGGGCGTCCGTGGAGCTGTGCTGGACGTCCGGTGCGAGTGCCACAGGGTAGTGCCCCCGGCCCCGTGCACGGCGGAGGCTCCGATTTCATCCCTTCCGAGGTTGTCGGATAGTCTGGCGCGGTTGCCCGCTGACATCTCCGCGGGCCCCCCATGGGAAATCCTCGAACTGATCGGAGTGCACGGTGGCTGCCGTCTGCGACATCTGCGCCAAGAAGCCGGGCTTCGGCAACAACCGTCCTTGGTCGCGCAAGATCACCAAGCGTCGTTTCAACCCGAACATCCAGCGCGTCCGGGCGACCGTGAACGGCACGCCCAAGCGCATGAACGTCTGCACCGGCTGCCTGAAGGCCGGCAAGGTCTCGCGCTGACCCGCTGACACACGTCGTCGAAGGCCCCGTCCCTGCTGGGACGGGGCCTTCGTCGTGCCTGGGGTCGTGCCGGGGTCAGAAGTGCGTCCAGCCCGTGGGCCCGTCGTACGCCGTCCCGTCGACCGTGACCCCTTCGCCGTCGGTGACCGCCCCGACGACGAGCCAGCCATCGGGCACCGCGGCGGGATCGGGGAAGGTCGCCAGCAGGGCGTGGTCGTCGCCGCCGCCGAGGATGAAGCCGAGGGGGTCGGCACCGAGTGCCGCGCCCACCGCGGTGAGCGGCTCGGCGATCTCGAAGGCGTCGCTGCGCACGTCGATGGCGACCCCGCTCTCGCGGGCGAGGTGGCCGGCCTCGGACAGCAGCCCGTCGGAGATGTCGATCATCGACGTCGCGCCGGCCTCGGCGGCGATCCGGCCCCCGTCGTACGGCGGCTCGGGACGACGGTAGGCCTCGACCAGCACGCGGGGCGACCGGAACCCGCGACCGAGCACGGCCAGTCCCCCGGCGGCCCAGCCCTGGCGGCCGTGGAGGGCGAGCACGTCGCCGGGCTCGGCGCCGCTGCGGACGACCGGGGCCCGGGTGCAGGCCCCGAGGACGGTGACCGCGATGACGACCTCGTCCGCGCGGGTGACGTCACCCCCGACGACGCTCGCCCCGACCAGCGCGGCCTCGGCTGCGAACCCTCGGGCGAAGTCGAGGGCCCACTGCACCGGGAGGTCGGCCGGCATGGCCATCCCGATGGTCAGCGAGTGCGCCCGCCCGCCCATGGCGTTGACGTCGGAGAGGTTCTGGGCGGCCGCACGGTGGCCCACGTCCTCGGCACTGGCCCAGTCGCGTCGGAAGTGACGACCCTCCACCATCAGATCGGTCGACACCACCACGTGGCCGTTGCGGATGCGCAGCACCGCGGCGTCGTCGCCGGGCCCGATGAGCACGTGCTCGCCCTGGGCGAAGACGGCGCCGAGCTGCTCGATCAGGCCGAACTCACCGGCATCGGCGACGGTCGTGTCGGACGGGTTCGAGGCTGGGGAAGACATGCCTCCCATCACATCAGACGACGCGGTAGGTTGGCCGACGACACATCCGAGCAGCAAGGAGTCCAGATGGTCGTCCAGGCCTACATCCTCATCCAGACCGACGTCGGCAAGGCCGCGGAGGTCGCCCAAGCGATCGCCCAGGTCAAGGGCGTCACCCTCGCCGAGGACGTCACGGGCCCCTACGACGTCATCGTCCGCGCCGAGGCCCGCAACGTCGACGAGCTGGGCAAGCTGGTCGTCTCCAAGGTGCAGAACCTCGACGGCATCACGCGCACGCTCACGTGCCCCGTCGTCCACATCTGACACCGCAGTCCTCGCGCCCCGCGTCCACCCGGACGTGGGGCGCCGCTGTGCTCGCGCTCGCCCTGTGCCTGCTGGCGTCCGTGTCGGGGTGCTCGGACGAGCCCGACCTGCCCGACCTCTCCGGGAGCGACGCCGCCGCCTGCGCCGACCTCCTCGACGCCCTGCCCGACCGGCTCGCCGGCGAGGCGATGTCGGACAGCAACGACCGCACCGCGTCGTGGGGGGACGTCGAGCTGACCTGCGGCGTGGACAGGCCCGAGGAGTACGACGAGTTCGCGCGGTGCATCCAGGTCCGCCGGGTCGGCTGGTTCGTACCCGAGGCCGAGCTCGAGGACCTGGCCGGCGACGCCACCGCGACGGCGCTGACCCACACGCCGTACGTCGCCCTGCACGTCCCGGCGGACCGTCGCGGAGCCGGCGTCGACCAGATGCTGACCGAGCTGGCCGCTCCGGTGAAGTCCGAGCTGGAGCCCACCGAGCCCTGCCACTGACGCCCCGGCTACGACTCAGCGCAGGCCGGTGTCGCGCTCCAGGGCGAGGGTGATCAGACGGTCGACCAGGGCCGCGTAGTCCACTCCCGACTCGGCCCACATCTGCGGGAACATCGAGGTCGGGGTGAAGCCCGGCATGGTGTTGAGCTCGTTGATGACCAGCGCGTGCTCGGGCGTCACGAAGAAGTCGACGCGCGCCAGCCCCTCGCAGGACAGGGCGTCGAAGGCGCGCACCGCGAGTCGTCGCAGCTCCTGCTCCACCTCGGGCGGCAGGTCGGCGGGCAGGTCGATCTCGGTCTGCTGGTCGGCGAGGTACTTGGCCTCGAAGTCGTAGAACTCGTGGTCACCGCCGGTGCGGACCTCGGCGGGACGGCTCGTCTCGGGGGCGCCGTCACGGGTGCCGAGCACGCCGCACTCGACCTCACGCGCGCCGACCATGGCCTGCTCGACCAGCACCTTGGGGTCGTGCTCGAAGGCCAGCGCCAGGCACTCGCCGATCTCGGACGCGTCGTGGATCTTGCTGATCCCGATGCTCGAGCCACCGCGGGCGGGCTTGGCGAACGCGGGGAACCCCAGCTCCTCGACCCGGGCCAGCACGCCCGCCGGGTCGGTGTCCCACTCGCCTCGGGTCACCGTGGTGCCGGGAGTGACGGGCAGGCCGGCAGCGGCCAGGACAACCTTCATGAAGGCCTTGTCCATGCCCACCGCGGAGG
>NZ_JBFUMD010000263.1:0-5433 GCF_054049555.1 Nocardioides sp. P5_C9_2 | reverse complement strand
CCGGCCTCGACCGCGCCGCGGTCCCCGGCGCGACGCGGCACCCACGCGAGGCGGGCCCCGGTGGTGCGGGCCAGCTCGAGGGCGGCGGTCAGGGCGCCGTGCTGCTGGGCGAGGCGCTCGCCGACCAGGATGACGCCGCCGGAGTCGAGGGCGGTGGTGCCGTCCTCGGCCAGCGCGCGCAGTGCCTCGGCCTCCTCGCCCGGGGCGGTGGGGACCAGACGGCCGTTCATCTTGCCCAGGCCACGGGTCGCGTAGGGCGCGAGGGCGACGACCTTCGTCGAGCCCTTGGACGCCTTGCGGAGCCGCAGGAAGATCGTCGCCGCCTCGTCCTCGGGCTCCAGGCCGGCCAGCACGACGACCGACGCGCGCTCGAGGTCGTCGTACGTGACGTCCATGGAGAGCGCGACGCGGGAGGCCAGGAAGTCGGCCTCCTCGGCGGTGTGCGGCCGGGCACGGAAGTCGATGTCGTGGGTGCCGAGGGAGACGCGGGCGAACTTGGCGTACGCGTAGGCGTCCTCGGCGGTCAGGCGACCGCCGGTGAGGACGGCCGCGCTGCCGGCGGCGTGCAGGCCACGGGCGGCGACGGCGAAGGCCTCGGGCCACGACGCAGGACGGAGCACCCCGTCCTCGCGCACCATCGGGTGGGTGAGGCGGTCGTCCTGCCGGGCGTAGTGGAAGGCGAAGCGGTCCTTGTCGCTGATCCACTCCTCGTTGACCTCGGGGTCGTTGCCGGCCAGGCGCCGCATGACCTTGCCGCGGCGGTGGTCGACCCGGATGGCCGCGCCGCAGGCGTCGTGCTCGGCGACGCCGGGCGTGGAGACGAGGTCGAAGGGACGCGAGCGGAAGCGGTACTCCGCGCTCGTCAGCGCCCCCACGGGGCAGATCTGGATGGTGTTGCCGGAGAAGTAGGACAGGAACGGCGCCCCGTCGGCGATGCCGATCTGCTGCTGCGCGCCACGCTCGATCAGCGCGATGAACGGGTCCCCGGCGATCTCGTCGGCGAAGCGGGTGCAGCGCTGGCACACGATGCAGCGCTCGCGGTCGAGCAGGACCTGCGCCGAGATGTTGATCGGCTTGGGGAAGGTGCGCTTGACGCCCTCGAAGCGGGTCTCGCCGCGGCCGTTGGACATCGCCTGGTTCTGCAGGGGGCACTCGCCGCCCTTGTCGCAGACGGGGCAGTCCAGCGGGTGGTTGACGAGCAGGAACTCCATCACGCCCTGCTGGGCCTTGTCGGCCACCGGGCTGGTGGCCTGGGTGCTGACGACCATGCCCTCCGCGACGGTGAGCGTGCACGAGGCCTGCGGCTTGGGGATCGGCCTGCCGTTGCCGGCGTCCGGGATGTCGACGAGGCACTGGCGGCAGGCGCCCACGGGCGCGAGCAGCGGGTGGTCGCAGAACCGCGGGATCTGGACGCCGACCTGCTCGGCGGCACGGATGACCAGCGTGTCCTTGGGGACGCTGACCTCGACGCCGTCGATGGTGAGGGTGACCTGGTCAACCTTGGCCGGGGTGGTCGTCATGCGTTGGCTCCGGTGTGGGCGAAGGCCGTCGAGGCGTTCGGGTCGAACGGGCACCCACCGTGGGAGAGGTGGGCGAGGTACTCGTCGCGGAAGTACTTGATCGAGCTGGAGATCGGGCTGGTCGCGCCGTCACCGAGCGCGCAGAACGAGCGGCCCAGGATGTTCTCGCACTGGTCGAGCAGCAGGTCGAGGTCGGACTCGGACCCCTCCCCCCTCTCGAGGCGGGCCAGGGTCTGCACCAGCCACCACGTGCCCTCGCGGCACGGGGTGCACTTGCCGCAGGACTCGTGCTTGTAGAACTCGGTCCAGCGCAGCACGGCGCGCACGACACAGGTCGTCTCGTCGAAGAGCTGCAGCGCTCGCGTGCCGAGCATCGAGCCGGCCGCGCCGACGCCCTCGAAGTCGAGGGGCACGTCGAGGTGCTCGGTGGTGAGCAGCGGGGTGCTCGAGCCGCCGGGGGTCCAGAACTTGAGCTCGTGACCCTCGCGGATGCCTCCGGCGAGGTCGATCAGCTCGCGCAGCGTGATGCCGAGCGGGGCCTCGTACTGGCCCGGGCGGGTGACGTGGCCCGAGAGGCTGAAGATGCCGAAGCCCTTGGACTTCTCGGTGCCCATCGAGGCGAACCACTCCGCGCCGCGGCCGATGATGCTCGGCACCGACGCGATGGACTCGACGTTGTTGATGACGGTCGGGCTGGCGTAGAGGCCGGCGACCGCCGGGAACGGCGGGCGCAGGCGCGGCTGGCCGCGGCGACCCTCGAGCCCCTCGAGCAGCGCGGTCTCCTCGCCACAGATGTAGGCACCCGCGCCGGCGTGCACGACGACGTCGAGGTCGTAGCCCGAGCCGTGGATGTCCTTGCCGAGGTGACCGGCGAGGTAGGCCTCCTGGACCGCCCGCTGGAGGCGACGCACGACGTGGAGCACCTCGCCGCGCACGTAGATGAACGCGTGGTTGGCACGGATGGCGAACGAGCTGATGATGACGCCCTCGACGAGCGTGTGCGGGCTGGCCATCATGAGCGGGATGTCCTTGCAGGTGCCCGGCTCGGACTCGTCGGCGTTGACCACGAGGTACTTCGGCTTGGGGTTGTCCTGCGGGATGAAGCCCCACTTCATGCCGGTGGGGAAGCCCGCGCCGCCGCGACCGCGCAGGCCGGAGTCCTTGACCGCGGCGATGATCGCATCGGGGTCCATCGCCAGGGCCGTGCGCATCGCCTCGTAGCCGCCGCGCTGCTCGTACGACGCCAGTGTCCAGGCGCGCTCGGCGTCCCAGTTGTCGGTGAGGACCGGGGTCAGGGTGCTGGTCACTTCGCCTCCTCGGTTCCCTGGACGTCGTCCTCGTGCTTGAGGTCGGCGTCGGAGCGCTGGACCTCGCCCTCGGAGTCCTGGCGGTCGGCCTCGTGGCTGCCGTCGACTCCCGCGGCGGCCCGGGCCGGCTCGTCGGCGGTGCGGCCGGCGGCCTGGCCACCCGGGGCGGTCCAGCCGTTGTCCCGCGCGATGCCCAGCCCCACCAGGGACGCGGGACCGGCAGCAGGCCCCTCGTCGGCGAGGTCGTCGGGGAAGCCGGCGAGCACCCGCTCGGCCTGCTTCCAGGTGCACAGCGCCGGACCACGGGTGGAGCGGACCTCGGTGCCGGCGCGCAGGTCGTCGACGACCCGGACCGCGGACTCCGGGGTCTGGTTGTCCATGAACTCCCAGTTGACCATCATCACCGGGGCGTAGTCGCAGGCCGCGTTGCACTCGATGTGCTCGAGGGTGACCTTGCCGTCCGCGCTGGTCTCGTCGTTGCCGACGTCGAGGTGCTGCTTGAGCCGGTCGAAGATCAGGTCACCGCCCATCACCGCGCACAGGGTGTTGGTGCAGACGCCGACCAGGTAGTCGCCCACCGGCTTGCGCTTGTACATCGTGTAGAACGTCGCGACCCCGCTGACCTCGGCCGCGGAGATGCCGAGGATCTCGGCACACGCCTGGATGCCCTCGGGCGTCACCCTGCCCTCCACCGACTGCACGAGGTGCAGCATCGGCAGCAGGCCGGACCGGGCCTCGGGGTAGCGGCCCGCGATCTGGCGCAGCTCGACCAGGGTCTCGGCGGGCAGCGCGCCGTCGTCGGCACCGAAGCGCGCGGGGCTGGGCGCCGCGTAGTCGGCGGTGCTGACCGCCAGGCCGGGGTCGACGGCGGGGGCGGTCGTCGGGTCGTTCGAGGTCATCGGGGTCCCCTCGGAGTTGTCGAGCGGAGGAGCGAAGCGGAGGAGATCGAGAACTCCGTGGGGTGATTCATCGGTCGACCCCTCCCATCACGGGGTCGATCGAGGCGATGGCGACGATGACGTCGGCGACCATGCCGCCCTCGCTCATCACGCTCGTCGCCTGGAGGTTGGTGAAGGACGGGTCGCGGAAGTGGGCGCGGAAGGGCCGGGTGCCACCGTCGGAGACGACGTGGGCGCCGAGCTCGCCACGCGGCGACTCGATCGGGACGTAGGCCTGCCCTGCCGGGACCCGGAAGCCCTCCGTCACCAGCTTGAAGTGGTGGATCAGCGCCTCCATCGACTCGCCCATGATGTGGCGGATGTGGTCGAGGGAGTTGCCCATGCCGTCGGAGCCGATCGCGAGCTGGCTGGGCCAGGCGATCTTCTTGTCGGCGACCATCACCGGCGCGCCCTCGAGGTCGGCGAGACGGCGGGCCGCCTGCTCGACGAGCTTGAGCGACTCGTCCATCTCGGCGAGGCGCACCCGGAAGCGGCCGTAGGCGTCGGCCGTGTCCCACGTCTGGACGTCGAAGTCGTAGTCCTCGTAGCCGGAGTAGGGCTGGGTCTTGCGCAGGTCCCAGGCGTAGCCGGTGGAGCGCAGCGGCGGGCCGGAGAGCCCCAGCGCCAGGCAGCCGGCCAGGTCGAGGTGGCCGACGCCCTCGAGGCGGGCCTTGAAGATGGGGTTGGCGTTGCACAGCGCGGCGTACTCGGGAAGACGCTTCTTCATCAGGGCGACGAAGTCGCGGATCTCGTCGAGGGCACCGGGCGGGAGGTCCTGGGCCACGCCACCGGGACGGATGAACGCGTGGTTCATCCGCAGGCCGGTGATCAGCTCGAAGAGGTCCAGCACCAGCTCGCGCTCGCGGAAGCCGATGGTCATGACGGTGAGGGCGCCGATCTCCATGCCCCCGGTCGCGATGCAGACCAGGTGGGAGGAGATGCGGTTGAGCTCCATGAGCAGGACCCGCATGACCTGGGCCTTCTCGGGGATGTCGTCCTCGATGTCGAGGAGGCGCTCCACGCCCAGGGCGTACGTCGCCTCGTTGTAGAACGGGGAGAGGTAGTCCATCCGGGTGCAGAACGTCGTGCCCTGCACCCAGGAGCGGTACTCCATGTTCTTCTCGATGCCGGTGTGCAGGTAGCCGATGCCGCAGCGGGCCTCGGTGACCGTCTCGCCCTCGAGCTCGAGGATCAGGCGCAGCACCCCGTGCGTCGACGGGTGCTGCGGACCCATGTTGACGACGACCCGCTCGTCGGCGGCGTCGCCCAGGCCCTGGGTGATCGAGTCCCAGTCCTGGCCGGTGACGGTGAAGACCTTGCCCTGGCTGGTGTCGCTGGGGTCGGCGTACAGATCCTGGTCGGTGGACATCAGTTGTAGCTCCTCCGCTGGTCGGGAGGCGGGACGGACCCACCCTTGTACTCCACGGGGATGCCGCCCAAGGGGTAGTCCTTGCGCTGCGGGTGGCCCGGCCAGTCGTCGGGCATC
Source organism: Nocardioides sp. P5_C9_2 (assembly GCF_054049555.1). Taxonomy (NCBI): domain Bacteria; kingdom Bacillati; phylum Actinomycetota; class Actinomycetes; order Propionibacteriales; family Nocardioidaceae; genus Nocardioides; species Nocardioides sp. P5_C9_2. The sequence continues at coordinate 182 of NZ_JBFUMD010000263.1, read as the reverse complement.
AGGATCCGGGTCATGGCGGGATGGCCGTCGAAGACGATCCCGAACATGTCCCAGGTCTCGCGCTCGTGCCAGTCGTTGGTGGGGTAGATGCTCACCAGGCTGGGCACGTGCGGGTCCGCGTCGGGGCACGCGACCTCGAGCCGGATGCGGCGGTTGTGGGTCATCGAGAGCAGGTGGTAGAC
>NZ_JBFUMD010000262.1:0-5436 GCF_054049555.1 Nocardioides sp. P5_C9_2 | reverse complement strand
CCCGGAGGGTGCCAAACGTCACGGACTACCCCACGAAGGGGGCTCAGACCAGGTCGACGGCGCGGACCGACACCGCGTCGATCGCCGAGCCGATCTCGGCCAGCGTCTCGGCGGGGATCGCGGTGTCCACGGACAGCGCGACCAGGGCCTCGCCACCCTTGTCGGTGCGCGAGACCTGCATCCCGGCGATGTTGACCGACGCGTCGCCGAGGATGCGACCGACGGTGCCGATCATCCCCGGCCGGTCGGCGTAGGTGAAGAACGCCAGGTGGTCGGTCGGCTCGATGTCGATGTCGAAGCCGTTGACCTCGACGAACCGCTCCCTCTGGTTGATCCCCACCAGCGTGCCGCTCGCGGAGATCTGCGACCCGTCGGCCAGCGTGCCGCGGATGGTGATGAGGTTGCGGTGGTCGGGACTCTCGGCCTCGGTCACCAGGCGTACGGCGGTGCCGCGCTCGGCCGCCAGCAGCGGCGCGTTCACGTAGGACACCTGGTCCTCGACGATGTCGGAGAAGACGCCCTTGAGGGCGGCGAGCTCGAGCACCTTGACGTCGAACTCGGTGATCTCGCCGCGGACCTCGACGTCGATCTGCTGGGCCACCTCGCCGGCCAGGGCGGTGAAGACGCGGCCGAGCTTCTCGGTGAGCGGGATGCCCGGACGCACGTCCTCGGCGATGACGCCGCCCTGGACGTTGACCGCGTCGGGGACGAGCTCGCCGGAGAGGGCGAGGCGTACCGACCTCGCGACGGCGATGCCCGCCTTCTCCTGGGCCTCGTCGGTCGAGGCACCGAGGTGCGGCGTGGCGACGACGTTCTCCAGCTCGAAGAGCGGGCTGTCGGTGCACGGCTCCTTGGCGAAGACGTCGAGCCCGGCGGCGGCGATCTGACCGGTCTTCAGCGCGTCGTACAGCGCGGCCTCGTCGACGATGCCACCGCGGGCGGCGTTGACGAGCACGAGGGAGCCCTTGGCCCTGGCGAGCTGCTCGGCGCCGATGAGTCCCACGGTCTCGGGCGTCTTGGGCAGGTGGACGCTCATGAAGTCGGCCTCGGCGAGCAGCGTGTCGAGGTCGACGAGCCGCACGCCCATCTGGGCGGCGCGACCGGCCTGGACGTAGGGGTCGTAGGCGATGACCTTCATGCCGAAGGCGGACAGGCGCTGCGCCACGAGGACGCCGATACGGCCGAGGCCGACGATGCCGACGGTCTTCTCGTAGAGCTCGATGCCGGTGTACTTCGAGCGCTTCCACTCGCCGTTCTTCAACGCCGCGTGGGCGGGGCTGACGTGACGGGCGGCGGCGAGCATCAGCGCGACGGCGAGCTCGGCGGCCGAGACGATGTTGGACGTCGGGGCGTTGACCACCATGACGCCGGCCTGGGTGGAGGCCTTGACGTCGACGTTGTCGAGACCGACCCCGGCGCGGGCGACGACCTTGAGGTTGGTCGCGGCGGCGAGCGCCTCGGCGTCGACCTTGGTCGCGGAGCGCACCAGGATGGCGTCGACGTCGGCGATCGCCGGGATGAGCTCGGCGCGGTCGGCGCCGTTGCAGTGGCGGATCTCGAAGTCCGGGCCGAGCGCCTCGACGGTGGCGGGGCTCAGCTCTTCGGCGATGAGTACGACGGGTCGTGAAGTCACAGCTGTGTTCCTCGTCGGATCGGGTGCGGTGAGGGCCTGCACGACGCTGTGCGCCTCCGACCCTAGCCCACGCCGGGTGAGCCTCGGACATCGTCTCGGAGGCGACCGGGCGTCCCGTCGCGCTACCGCGTGCGGTGCCGGTGGGCGGCGGCCTTCACGCGGTTCTGGCAGCGCGTGGAGCAGAAGCGACGACCTCCGTTGCGGGAGGTGTCGGTGAAGACGCGGTCGCACGGCCCGGCCTCACAGACGCCCAGCCGACCGCTCCGGTCGCTGCCCAGTGCGAGTGCGAGACCCGCCGCGAGCCCGGCCGCCCAGCCGCGGGCGACGCTCTGGTCGGGGCCGTGGAAGTGCAGGTCCCAGCCCGTCTCGGTGTGGGTGAGCCGCGGACGCACTCCGGTGCGCTCGAGGAGGTCGTTGACCAGCGCCGCGGCGGCGTCGAGGTCGCCCCGGTCGGTGGCGACGTACACCGCGCGCACGTCGGCGGCGACCTCGGCGAGCGCGGTGGCGGTCGCGGGCGAAACAGTCGGTCGGTAGTCCTCCCGGGAGATGGCGGCCCGGACCGCGTCCTGGAGCGCCCGCCCCGAGGGTGCCACGACCGCGTCCGTGCCGTCGTGGCCGGGCGTGGTCGCGTTGACGAGGGCGACGCCGGCCTCGAGGAGGGTCGTCACGTGACTGTCGAACAACATTTGACCAGTTACTCCTGTCGTCGTACGGTCGAGCCGTGATGACTGACGATAGCGCAGACACCAGTGACGTTTCGGCACCTGCCGGACTCCCCCGCGAGGTCCGGGCCCTCGTCGCGGCGCGAGCCGTCAACCGGCTCGGAGCCTCCGCGCTCCCCTTCACGGCGGCGATCCTGGTGGAGGGCTTCGGTACGTCGGTGACGACGGCGGGCCTGGTCGTGGCTTCGTTCGGCGTGGCCACCATCCCCTCGCGGCTGGCCGGCGGGCTGCTCGCCGACCGGTGGGGACGCAGACCGACGATGGTGCTCGGCCTGGTGGGCTGCGCGGTCGCGCTGCTCGCCTTCGCGGCCTCCCCCACCCTGCTCGCCGCCGCGGCCTCGGTCACCCTGCTGGGCCTGTTCTTCGAGCTCTACGAGCCACCCAGCCAGGCGATCGTCGCCGACCTGTGCCCGCCGGAGCAGCGGCCCCATGCCTACTCGTTGCTGGGTACGGCCCTGGCGGTGGCGGGGGTCGCTGCCGGCCTGCTCGCGGCGGCGCTCGCGACGCTCGACCTGCGGTGGCTGCTGGTGGCCGACGCGCTGTCCTGCCTGGCCGCGGCCGTCGTGGTGGCCGTGGTGGTGCCACGGGGGCGCCCCGGTCCGATCCCGGACGAGGGTCACGGCAGCCCCTGGCGGGATCGCCGGCTGCTGCTCATGTGGGTGGCGGGCACGAGCTTCGCCACCCTCTACCTGCAGGCCATGGTCGGCCTCCCCCTGACCCTGCTCGACCGAGGACTGCCGGCGGGGCGGATGGGGTGGCTGCTCGCCGTCTCCGCCCTCGTCATGGTCGCCGCTCAGCGCCTCACGCGGGACTGGTCGCCGAGCCCCTTCCGGGCGATGGCGGTGGGCTACGTCCTGCTGGCCGTCGGGATGGCGATCGCCGGCGGGGCGACCAGCACCGGTGGGTTCGTCGTCGCAGTGACGGTCTGGAGCGTCGGAGACCTGTTGCTGCTAGGCCACCCGTTCGCGGTGGTGGCCGGGCTCGCGCCGCCGGGCGGCAGCGCGCGCTACCTCGCGGCGTACGGCACGTGCTGGGGCGTCGCCTCGGTGGTCGCCCCGCTGCTGGGGACCCGGCTGCTGGCCGTGGACCCGGCCTGGCTGTGGGGCTCCTCGGCCGCCCTCGCGCTCGCCCTGGCCGCGGCCCAGCCGGCACTGGGACGCGCCACGGCGTCAGCCGTCGAGGCGCGCGACGGCGTCGGCGACCGGGGTGCCGCCCGAGACCAGGTCGGTCTGGACACCGATCCCAGCGCCTGAGTCGATGACCTCGGCGAGCACGGCGGCGACGTCGGCGCGCGGCACCTCGCCGCGGGCGACGTCCTCCCCCAGCTCCACGCGTCCGGTGGGCTCGTCGTCGGTGAGCCGCCCGGGACGGATGATGGTCCAGTCGAGCCCGCTGTCGCGCAGGGCCGCGTCGGCGTCGCGCTTGGCCTCGACGTACGCCGCCCAGACCGGCGCGGTGTCGTCGGGGAGCGGCTCGTCGACGTTGATCGCCGACACCTGGACGAAGCGGCTGATCCCGGCCGCCCTGGCTCCCGCGATGGACTTGAGCGACCCCTCGAGGTCGACGGTGCGCTTGCGCTCGATGTTGCCGTCGGGCCCTCCGCCGGCGGCGAAGACCACGGCGTGCGCACCCTCGAGGGCGGCGGCGAAGCCTGCCTCGTCGCTCTGCTCGATGTCGAGCAGGCGCACCTCGGCGCCGGCCGCCTCGAGGTCGGCACGGTAGGACTCCTTGCGCACCAGGGCGATGGGCGTGTGGCCCCGCTCCACGAGCAGGGGGTGCAGCAGTCGGGCGATCTGCCCGTTGCCTCCGACGACGGCGATACGACTCATGCGTCCACGGTGCCAGAGCGGTCAAGGCCACCGGCCGGGCGGGACTCCTGCCGGGCGACGGTGCCGCGGCGGGCGACGTAGGTGACGGCGAAGCCCAGGACCAGCGCGAGCAGCACCCCGAGGTTGGCGTAGGGCCAGTTGCCCGCCCAGTAGCCGTCGGCCTCCATCCAGGTGCCGAGACCGAGCGGCTCGAGGAGGTAGCCCTGCCAGTTGTTCCAGGAGGCGGAGGTCGCGAAGTTGTTGACGACGAGACCCCAGCCGAGCCCCGACGCCACGACCATGGTGCCCAGGGAGACCCAGTCGAACGCGCCGTACCTCCCCGAGGCGTCGAAGAGCGCCGCGTCGTCGTAGTCGCGCTTGCGCAGCGCGATGTCGGCGATCATGATCCCCGCCCAGGCGGCGAGGGGCACGCCGAGGGTGATGAGGAAGCTCTGGAACGGCTCGATGAAGCTGGTGGCGACGAAGACGACGTAGATCGTGCCCAGGGTGAGGATGACGCCGTCGACCAGGGCCGCGGCCGGGCGCGGGATCCGCACGCCGAGGCTGAGCAGGGTCAAACCGCTGGAGTAGATGCCCAGCACCGCGCCGCTGACCAGGGACAGGATCGCGGCGAGCAGGAACGGCACGAGGAACCATGTCGGCAGCAGGGTGCCGAGAGTGCCGATCGGGTCGGCGACGATGCCCGCGGACAGCTCCTCCGACGAGCCGGCGAGCAGCAGCCCGAACAGCACGAGCAGCACGGGGGCGACGGCGCCGCCGAGGGTGTTCCAGCCGACGATGGCCGCTCCCCTGGCGTCGCGGCGCTGGTAGCGCGACCAGTCGGCGGCGATGTTGATCCAGCCCAGGCCGAAGCCGGTCATCACCAGGACCAGGGCGCCCACCATCTGCTGGGTGCTGCCGCTGGGCAGGTCGCTGACGGCCGACCAGTCGATCTCGTCGAGGGTGAGGGCGACGTAGGCGATGGTCGCGATGCCGGTGATCCAGGTCAGGATCGACTGCATCCGCATGATGATGTGGTAGCCGGCGACGCTGGCCGAGACGATCATCAGGGCGACGACGACGGTGGCCACCACCTTTGTGGTCGTGCCGCCGGACCAGCCGAGCTGGTCGAAGATCGTGGCGGTGGCCAGCACCGCGAGGATGGCCAGGAACGTCTCCCAGCCGATGGAGACCAGCCACGAGACGACACCGGGCACCTTCTGCCCCTCGACGCCGAACGCCGCCCGGCTCAGGACCATCGTCGGCGCCGAGC
>NZ_JBFUMD010000261.1:0-5460 GCF_054049555.1 Nocardioides sp. P5_C9_2 | reverse complement strand
CGGCGCCCACCTCGACGGTCTCGTCCTCCTCGACCTTGATCTCGAGCAGGGTGCCCGCGACGGGGGAGGGGATCTCGGTGTCGACCTTGTCGGTGGAGACCTCGAGCAGCGGCTCGTCGACCGCGACGTCGTCGCCGACCTGCTTGAGCCAGCGGGTGACGGTGCCCTCGGTGACGGACTCACCGAGCGCGGGGAGGGTCACCGAGGTGCTCTCGCCGCCACCGCTGGACTTCGCTGCGGCGGGCTTCTCCTCCGGCGCGGAGTCGGACTTGTCGGCCTCGGGGGTGTCGTCGCCGGCGGGCAGCTCGCCCTTCTCCTCGACGATCTCCTCCTCCTGCTCGGCCTTCTTCTCCGACTCCTGCTCGTCCTTGGGCTGGGCCTCGGGCTCGGCGGTGTCGTCGGCGTCCCCGGCGGACTCGCCCTCGTCACCGATGACGCCCAGCACGGCGCCGACCTCGACGGTGTCGTCCTCCTCGGCCTTGATCTCGAGCAGGGTGCCCGCGACGGGGGAGGGGATCTCGGTGTCGACCTTGTCGGTGGAGACCTCGAGCAGCGGCTCGTCGACCGCGACCGTGTCGCCGACCTGCTTGAGCCAGCGGGTGACGGTGCCTTCGGTGACGGACTCGCCGAGGGCGGGGAGGGTGACTTCGGAGGCCATGGGATTCCTTCGCTCGCTGTGTCGTGGTGCTGGGAGTGGGGGGTGGTGCCGGGTCAGGCGTGGGCGTGCAGCGCCTTGCCGGCGAGGGCCAGGTGGGCCTCGCCGAGCGCTTCGTTCTGGGTGGGGTGGGCGTGGACCAGGGGAGCCACGTCGTCGGCGTGGGCCTCCCAGTTGTAGATCAGCTGGGCCTCGCCGATGAGCTCGCCCACCCGGTCGCCGACCATGTGGACGCCGAGGACGGGCCCGTCGGTGCGGCTGACGAGCTTGACGAAGCCGCTCGTGCCGAGGATCTGGCTCTTGCCGTTGCCGCCGAGGTCGTAGACGACGGTGGTGACGTCGTCGCCGTACTGCTCGCGCGCGGTGGCCTCGTCGAGGCCGACGGAGGCGATCTCGGGGTGGGAGTAGGTGACTCGCGGGATGCCCGCCTCGTCGATGGGTCGCGGGTCGAGGCCGGCGATGTCCTCGGCGACGAAGATGCCCTGCTGGAAGCCGCGGTGGGCCAGCTGGAGGCCCGGGACGATGTCGCCCACGGCGTACACGCCCTCGAGGTTGGTGCGGCAGCGCTCGTCGGCGAGCACGAAGCCGCGCTCCATGGCGACGCCCTGCTCCTCGTAGCCGAGACCCTGCGTGGAGGGGCCGCGACCGACGGCGACCAGCAGCAGGTCGGCCTCGATCACGTCGCCGCCCTCGACCGTCACGGCCACACCGGTGTCGGTGTGCTTGACGCTCTGGAACGGCGTGGCGGTGCGGAAGTCGATCTTGCGCTTGCGGAACGCCCGCTCGAGGGCCTTGGACGACRCCTCGTCCTCGACCGCGACCAGGCGGGGGAGCGCCTCGATGATCGTGACCCTCGAGCCGAAGCTCGCCCAGACGCTCGCGAACTCGCAGCCGATGACGCCGCCGCCGAGCACGATGACCGACTCGGGGACCCGGTCGAGGCGCAGGGCGTGCTCCGAGGTGAGCACCCGCTCGCCGTCGACCTCGAGGCCGGGGAGGGACTTGGAGTACGAGCCGGAGGCCAGCACGACATGCCGACCGGTGTAGGCGGTGTCACCGACCGTGACGGTGCGCGGTCCGGTGAGCCGGCCCTCGCCCTCGATCACGGTGATGCCGCGTGACTTGATCAGTCCGGTGAGGCCCTTGAAGAGCCGCCCGACGACCTTGTCCTTGTAGGCGTTGACCGCCGGCATGTCGATGCCGTCGAGGGTCGCGTTCACGCCGAACTGACCCGCGTCGCGGGCCGAGTCGGCCACCTCCGCGGCGTGGAGGAGGGCCTTAGTCGGGATGCAGCCCACGTGGAGGCAGGTGCCTCCGAGGTTGCCCTTCTCGACGAGGCACACGGTCAACCCGAGCTGTGCCGCACGGAGCGCACAGGCGTATCCACCCGAGCCCGCCCCGAGGATGAGTACGTCGAAGTCGCGCTGCGCCACCTGATGCCTTCCGCTGTCTCCCGATGAACGGAGCCCATCCTTGCACTCTTCGTGAGCCTGTCCACACCGGGTCGCTTCGGTCGGGCGGGCAGAATGGCGCCATGGGACTCTTCGACCGACTCCGTCGCTCCGGCCGTGTACGACGACCTGCCAGGGATGCGTCGCGGACGGGCTCGACCACCGTCCGGGCCGCCGACGGCGGCGACGTGACGCACCTGGCCGAGTTCGTCAGCACCCGTCGCGGGGTCGAGGGATTCGTGGAGCCCCGCACCGCCGTCAGCGACGTGACGCTGCTCCTCGTCGCCCACGACGGGGAGTGGACCCGACGTCGCGTGCCGAGCGTGAAGTGGGCGCACGACTTCGCCAACAAGCACCACGTCCCGTCGTACGACGCCGCGGTCGTCGGCATCCCGCAGCGGATGCGGGACTACAACCGGCGCAAGAAGGCCGGAGGGCTGTAGGCGCCCGGGATCAGTCCCCGACGGCCAGCGAGCGCGCGTAGGCGACGAGCGTCGTCACCCCGAAGCCGGTGGCGCCGGACGGCACGTGCCCGTAGGGACCGCCGCCGTTGATCTCGTTGCCGGCGATGTCCATGTGGGCCCAGGGCAGTCCACCGGTGAACTCGCGCAGGAACGCCGAGGCGTAGAGCCCGCCGCCCCAGCGGACCCAGTCGTGCTGCAACAGGTCCGCGATCTTGGACGAGGTGATGCGCTCCTTCATCTCCTCGGGGATCGGCATCGGCCACAGCTGCTCGCCGGCGAGCTCGCCCGCGTCGAGGACCGCCTGGACAGGGGCTCCGGTGCCGAGGACGGCACCGACCCGGTCGCCGAGGGCGATCTGCAGGTGGCCGGTGAGGGTGGCGACGTCGACGATCACGTCGGGTTCGGTCTCGMTGGCCATCTGGAGCGCGTCGCCGAGGAGCATCCGGCCCTCGGCGTCGGTGTTGGCGATCTCCACGGTGGTGCCGCCGTACATCGTGACGACGTCCCCGGGTCGCATCGAGGTGCCGGAGACCATGTTCTCGGCCATCGGCGCGTAGGTGGTCACCTTGATCGGCAGGCCGAGGCGGGCGATGGCGAAGGTCGCCGTGATGACGGCCGCGGCGCCGGCCATGTCGCCCTTCATCCCGACCATGCTGCTGGAGGGCTTGATGGTGAGGCCGCCGGAGTCGAACGTGACTCCCTTGCCGACGAGGGCGAGGTGGCGCTCGGCGCCCCGGGGCGCGTACGTCAGGCGGACCATCCGCGGCTTGGCGTCCGAGCTGTTGCCGACGGCGAGCGTGCCGCCGCAGCCGAGCTCGGCCAGCTGGTGCTCGTCGAGGACCTCGAGGGTGACCTTGGGGGTGCCGCGGCCCTTGGTGAGCGCGCGGTGGGCCTCGGTCACGGCCTCGGCGAAGGCCGGGGGAGTGAGGTGGCCGGGCGGCTCGTTGACCCAGTCACGGCAGGTGATCACGGCGCTCGCGACGACCTGCGCCTCCTCGAACGCGGTGATGACCTCGGCCTTCCGGGCGGCCGGGCTCAGCACGACGACCTCGCCGGGAGCCGTGTCCTCGGCGTCACCGGACTTGTGGCGGGTGAACGTGTAGCTGCCGAGCAGGTGGCCCTCGGTGGCCGCGGCGACGAGCTCCGGAGAGCCGGCCGGCAGGGCCAGGGCGACGGACGCGGCGTTGGGGACGCTGCGGGCGGCGACGCCGGCCGCGCGGCGTACGGCGGTGGGGGTGACGGCGCCGTCCTCGCCCGCGGCGCCGAGGCCGACCAGGATGAGGAGCGGAGTCTTGACGACGCCGGCCGTCGGGACCTTGACGCTCTCACCCGCACGCCCGGTGACCCCCAGGGAGGACAGGAGCGGGCGCAGCTTGCGACCCCAGGCCTCGGCGACCTCCGCGGCCTCGTCGACGAGGACCGGGCCCTTGTCGGAGGAGAGGACGCCCACCACCACGGCGTCTGCTCGGGTCTTGGCGGGGCTGGCGTTGCGGAGGGTGTACGTCGTCGTCACCCGGGCATGCTAGGCGAGGCCTGCGACACCGAGCGCTGCGGTAGGTTGCCCGGCATGTCCGAGCACACCCTGACGCAGTCGCCCCTGCACGAGGCACACGTCGCCCTCGGCGCCAAGCTCGCCGAGTTCGGCGGATGGTCCATGCCCCTCGAGTACCCCTCCGGCGTGGTCAAGGAGCACACCGCGGTCCGCGAGGCCGTCGGCGTCTTCGACGTGAGCCACCTCGGCAAGGCGATGGTCACCGGGACGGGCGCCGCGGACCTCGTCAACGCGACCCTCTCCAACGACCTGCGCAAGATCCAGCCCGGCAAGGCGCAGTACACGCTGTGCTGCGACGCCGAGACCGGCGGGATCGTCGACGACCTCATCGCCTACTACCAGGACGACGAGCACGTCCTGCTGGTCCCCAACGCCGCCAACACCGCCGAGGTCGTACGCCGTCTGCGCGAGGCCGCGCCCGAGGGCGTCACCGTGACCGACCACCACCGCGACTACGCCGTGCTCGCCGTGCAGGGACCGAGGTCCGACGAGGTGCTCGAGGCCATCGGCCTGCCCGCCGGGCACGACTACATGACCTTCGTCGAGGCTCCCTTCGAAGGCCCCGACGTGGTGGTGTGCCGCACCGGCTACACCGGCGAGCGGGGCTATGAGCTGATCGTCGCCAACGCGGGTGCCCGCGCCCTGTGGGACGCCATCCTGGCCGCGGGTGAGGAGCACGGCATCCTCCCGTGCGGCCTCGGGGCGCGCGACACCCTGCGCACCGAGATGGGCTATCCGCTGCACGGGCAGGACATCAGCCTCGACGTCACCCCGGTGCAGGCCGGGCTGGGCTGGGCGGTCGGCTGGAAGAAGGACGCCTTCTGGGGCAAGGACGCCCTCGTCGCGGAGAAGGAGGTCGGTCCGAAGCGTCGGCTGCGCGGCCTCGTCGCCGTCGGGCGCGGCATCCCGCGACCGGGCATGGGCGTCACCCTGACCCGGGACGTGCCGCTCGCCGACATCACCTCCGGCACCTTCTCCCCGACCCTGAAGAAGGGCATCGGCCTCGCGCTGATCCCGACGATGGTGGCCGAGGACGCGGAGGTCGGCGTGGACGTGCGCGGGCGCCGCGAGATCTTCCGGCTCACCAAGCCGCCCTTCGTCGACACCTCCGTGAAGGAGTCCTGATGCTGCCCGGCCAGCCCCCGACCTTCCGCCAGCCCAGTGCGTCCGAGCGCCCGTGGTGGTGGCGCCTCGAGGACGCCTCCGGCAACACCGTGGAGGTCTCCGGGCACGACGCCGAGCGCTTCAGCTCGCAGGCCGACGCCGAGTCCTGGGTGTGGAGGTCTCCGGGCACGACGCCGAGCGCTTCAGCTCGCAGGCCGACGCCGAGTCCTGGGT
>NZ_JBFUMD010000260.1:0-5463 GCF_054049555.1 Nocardioides sp. P5_C9_2 | reverse complement strand
GTGCGGGTGACCTCGCGCGTCGGCAGCGTCGACGTCGAGGTCGCCGCCACCGAGGACGTCATGCGCGGCGTGGTCAGCCTCCCCCACGGCTACGGCCACGCGCGCAACCCCGGGATGCGGGCCGCGACCCGGGTCCCCGGCGTCTCGATCAACGACCTGACCGACCCCGAGCGCCTGGACGTGTCCGGGAACGCCGCGCTCAGCGGCGTACCGGTGACCGTGTCGGCGCCGGCCTGACCGCCGCACGGCCGACCACGAGGAACGCCCGGCCGGCCTGTCTCCAGGTCGACCGGGCGTCCGTGTCGTAGCGGGTCGACGCGTCAGACGCGCACCCCCTCCAGGATCTCGCGCACCTCGGTGGCCGAGCCCGCCGTGCGGAGGCGCTCGACCTGGGCCTGGTCGGTGAAGACGCCCGCGATCTTCTGCAGCAGTGCCAGGTGGTCGTCGCCCGCACCGGCGATGCCGATCACGAACTCGACCGGCTTGCCGTTCCAGTCCACGCCGTCGGCGTAGCGGACGAACGAGATCGCCGTCCGGTTGATCGCCGACTTGGCCTCGTTGGTGCCGTGCGGGATGGCCAGCCCGTTGCCCATGTGGGTGGAGACCGACGCCTCCCGCTCGTGCATCGCATCGACGTACGACGCCTCGACGGCGCCGCTGGCGACCAGGAGGCGACCCGCCTCGGTGATCGCGTCGTCGCGCGACGTCGCGGTCCCGCTCAGCACGATCGAGTCGTCGTCCAGGACCCCGCTCGGGGTCGCGGCGACCGACTCCTCGACGGCGGCACCGCCCGAGGTGTTCGTCTGGTCCAGGAGCTCGACGATCTCGTCGTAGCGCGGCGACGCCATGAAGTTGTCCACCGAGACGTGCATGGCGGACGGGGTCCGCTGCCGCGCGCGGTCGGTGAGGTCCTGGTGGCTGACCACCAGGTCGTAGCCGTCGTCGAGGTTGGAGATCGCCTTGTTGACGACCGTGACGTCGCCGTGGCCGGCGGCCTGGATCTTCTTGCGGAGCACCGACGCGCCCATCGCGGACGAGCCCATGCCGGCGTCGCAGGCGAACACGATCGACCGGATCGGACCCGAGTGCGCGTCGGTCGTGGCGCCGGTGAGCATGCCGCTGACCGAGGACTTCTTGCCCTTGTTGGCCTCCATCTGTGCGGTCGCGGCCGCCAGGTCGCCCTCGTCCTCGGACCGGTCGAGCTTGAGCAGGAAGGACGCCACCAGGAAGCTCACCGCGGCCGAGCCGAACACGGCGAGCGTCACACCGACATAGGACCCCGAGGCGGTCTGGGCGTAGACGGCGAAGATCGAGCCGGGCGCCGCGGGAGCGCGCAGGCCCACGTCGAAGGCGACGTTGATGGCGACGCCCGTCATGCCACCGGCGATGGTGGCCAGGATCAGCTTGGGCTTCATCAGGACGTACGGGAAGTAGATCTCGTGGATGCCGCCGAAGAACTGGATGACGGCCGCGCCGGGAGCGGTGGCCTTGGCCACCCCCTTGCCGAAGATCGAGATCGCGATCAGCAGGCCGAGCCCCGGGCCGGGGTTGGCCTCCAGCAGGAAGAGCACCGACTGGCCGGTCTCGGCGGCCTCGGTCAGGCCAAGCGGGGTGAGGACGCCGTGGTTGATGGCGTTGTTGAGGAAGAACACCTTGGCCGGCTCGATCACCACAGAGGTGAGCGGGAGCAGGTTGTTGTTGACCAGCGTCTCCACACCGTTGCCGAGGATCTCCATGATCTTGTTGACGATCGGCGCCACGACCCAGAACCCGCCCAGCGCCATGGCGAAGGCCACGATGCCGGCGGAGAACATGTTGACGAGCATCTCGAAGCCGGCGCGCACCTTGCCCTCCCACAGGGCGTCGAGCCTCTTCATGACCCACGCCGCGAGCGGGCCCATGATCATCGCGCCGATGAACATGTGCACCTGACCGAGCGACGCGAAGTCCTCGGCCGCATTGCCGGCGGCGAGCCAGTCGCGCAGCGCGTCGGCGTTGAAGTTGGCGACCAGCTGGTCGGAGCCGGCGATGGCCCCCATCACCGCGAAGGCGCCCACGACGGCGCCGCGGTCGCCGTACACCATCCGGCCGCCGGTGGCGGCGATCAGGATCGGCAGCAGGTAGTGGATGGTCGGGCCCACCATCGTCGCCAGCTCGGCGTTGGGCAGCCAGCCCACGTCGATGAACAGCGCGGTGAGCAGGCCCCAAGCGATCAGGGCCGGGATGTTGGGCATGATCATGTTGGACAGGAACGTCCCGAACTTCTGCACGTGGACGCGCGCGCCGCCGCGCGGTGCCGTCTGTGTGGCCATGGATTCCTCCGAAGTGATGACGCGTGCTGGGTCCTGGGTGACCCGGATCACAGTCAGAGCTCCAGTAAACCGCCAACCGGGCACATTGCCAAGCATTCGGGCGAAAGTGGGTGTCATTTGGTGTGGCTTTAGCCCCGTTATGACCGCTACGGTGAGTGGACAAGGCTCAGACCGACCGTCGTCTCACCCGTGGAGGAATCCCGACCATGAAGGCACTGCGCTTCTACGCCCCCGAGGACGTCCGACTCGTGGACGTGCCCGAGCCCGAGTGCGGGCCCGACGAGATCAAGATCAAGGTCAAGAACTGCTCGACCTGCGGCACCGACGTGAAGATCAAGAAGAACGGCCACGTCAACATCACCCGCGAGACCACGTTGGGCCACGAGGTGGCCGGCGAGATCGTCGAGGTGGGGGCCGACGCACTCGGTGGCTTCTCGGTCGGCGAGCGGGTGCAGTGCATCGCGGCCGTCCCGTGCGGCGAGTGCCACGAGTGCCGCAAGGGCTGGATGGAGGTCTGCCAGAACCAGACCTCGGTCGGCTACCAGTACGACGGCGGCTTCGCGGAGTACATGATCGTCCCCGCCCAGGTGCTCAAGGTGGACGGTCTCAACCGGATCCCCGACAACGTGGGGTACGACGAGGCGTCCGCCGCCGAGCCCTTCGCCTGCGCCATCAACGCCCAGGAGCAGCTCGGCATCGAGGAGGGCGACTTCACCGTCGTCTTCGGCGCCGGCCCGATCGGCTGCATGCACATCCGCATCGCCCGCGGCGTGCACAAGGTGGGCGCGATCGTCCTCGTCGACGTCAACGCCGAGCGCCTCCAGATGTCGGCCGACGCCGTGCAGCCCGACCACGTCATCGACGCCTCGAAGGTCGACGTGGTCGAGGAGGTCATGAGGCTCACCGATGGCCGCGGGGCCGACGTGATCATCACCGCGACGCCGGCCAACGTCACCCAGGAGCAGGCGATCGCGATGGCCGCGCGCCAGGGCCGGATCTCGTTCTTCGGCGGCCTGCCCAAGACCGACCCCACGATCACCTGCGACTCCAACGTCGTGCACTACCGCCAGCTGCACATCCACGGCGCCAACGGGTCCTCCCCCGACCACAACAAGCGGGCCCTGGAGTACATCTCCACCGGTCAGGTGCCGGTCAAGGACCTGATCACCCGGCACATCCCCCTCGACGAGGTGATGTCGGCGTTCGACATCGTCGCCAGGGGCGAGGCCATCAAGGTCACCGTCGAGCCGTAGCCCGACCCGCCCCCCTCGACCCGCTCGCCCGAGCGGTGAGCCAGCCACGTTCCCCCACCACCGGACCGTGGCTGACTCACCGCCGCGGCGGCGCGTCGCGCGCGACACCCCGGGCGGCGGTGCTCAGGCCACGTTCTCCCCGGGCGAGAAGGTGGCTGGCTCACCGCCCACGCGGCGGGTCCGCGACGACACGCGGGCACGCCCGCCCGGACGCCGCGCGCAGCCTCAGTGCAGCAGCGCGCGTACGGCGTCGCGCCCCGCCATCGGGTCGCTGGCGCCCAGTACCGCCTCGGCGGCGGCCTCGCAGGTGTCCATGGAGACCCGGGAGAGCTGGGCGCCGACCGGCCGGACGGCCCGGGCGGCCATCGACAGGGAGGTGACGCCCATGCCCACGAGGGCGCACGCCAGCAGCGGGTCGGCGGCGGCCTCGCCGCAGACCCCCACCGACTTGCCGGCCTGCTTGCCCGCCTCCGCGGTGATGGCGATGAGCTGCAGGACCGCCGGCTGCCAGGGGTCGGTGAGGTGGGCCAGGTCGGTGGCCATCCGGTCGGCGGCCATCGTGTACTGGGTGAGGTCGTTGGTGCCGATGGAGAGGAAGTCGACGACCTCGAGCATCCGGTGGGCCAGCAGCGCGGCACTGGGGATCTCGACCATGATGCCGGGCTTGAGGCCGCGGGACCGGACCTTCTCGGCGAAGTCGGCGGCCTCGGCGACGGTGGCGACCATCGGTGCCATCACCCAGGTCTCGGTGCCGGTGCGCTCGGCGGCGATCCGGATGCCGTCGAGCTGGCGGTCCATCAGCCCGGGGTTGCCGAAGGACAGGCGCAGGCCGCGGACGCCGAGGGCGGGGTTCTCCTCCCCCGGCAGGGTGGCGAAGGCGATCGGCTTGTCGGATCCGGCGTCGAGCGTGCGGATGACCACGTGCTGGCCCTCGCCGAAGGCGCCGAGCACCGAGGCGTAGATGTCCCCCTGCTCCTGCGCCGTCGGCTCGTCGGTGGCGTTGAGGAAGCACAGCTCGGTACGGAAGAGGCCGACGCCCTGCACCGGCTCGGCGCTGGCCTGGACGGCGCTGGGGCCGTCGGCGACGTTGGCGAGCAGCTTGACGGGGATGCCGTCGGACGTCGAGGCCGGGCCCGACCACTGGGCCAGCTCCTCGCGGGCCGCCCGACTCGCGTCGACCCGCCGCTGCGCCTCGGCAGGGTCGCCGCCGAGCTCGATCTCGCCGGACTCACCGTCGACGACCAGGAAGGTGCCGGGCTCGACGTCGGTGATGCCGGCCGCTCCGACCACGCACGGGATGCCCAGCTGCCGGGCGATGATCGCCGTGTGGCTGGTGGCGCCGCCGCGCTCGGTCACCAGCGCGGTGATCAGCTCGGGGTCGAGCCCGGAGGTGTCGCTGGGCGCCAGGTCCTCGGCGACCAGGACCGACGGCTGCGACGGGGTGGGGACGCCGGGCTCGGGCTCGCCCACGAGGTGGGCGACCAGGCGACGCTCGATGTCCTCGAGGTCCGTGACGCGCTCGGCCATCAGGCCGCCCATGGTCGTGAAGATGGTCACGAACTGCTCGACGGCCGCGTCCACCGCCGACACCAGGCCCTGGCCGGCGGCGACGTTCTTGGACACCGCACCGCGCAACCCCTTGTCGCGCGCGAGGCCCGCGCTGGCGCTCAGCACCTCCGCTGCCGGCCCGGTGGCCTTCTCGGCCTTGCGCGTGAAGCCGTCGGCGACCGCGACGACCGCGTCGTCGTACGCCGACATCGCGGCGTCGGCGTCGGCGAAGCCGCCRTCGCCGAATCGAGCCACCGCGTCCGGCGAGACCTCCCCGCGCACGAGGAGGGCAGGTCCGGCGGCGACTCCGGGCACGACGGGCGTCCCGCGGAGCACGGAGTGAGCAGGTG
>NZ_JBFUMD010000259.1:0-5474 GCF_054049555.1 Nocardioides sp. P5_C9_2 | reverse complement strand
CAGCTGGGCGGCGATCTCCTGGTTGGACAGTCCCTGCGAGACGGCGAGCAGCACCTCGCGCTCGCGGTCGGTGAGCCCGTCGTCGTACGCCGCGTCACGTCCGGCGGGCAGCGCGGCGAACCGTTCGATCAGGCGGCGGGTCACGCGGGGGTGCAGCAGCGCCTCACCCGCGGCGACCACCGCGATCGCCTCCAGCAGCTGGTGCGGGCGGGTGTCCTTGAGCAGGAACCCGCTCGCTCCCGACCTCAGCGCCTCCAGCACCAGGTCGTCGTCGTCGAACGTCGTCAGCACGAGGATGCGGGTCGCGCCGCAGGCAGGGTCGGCCAGGATGGTCCGGGTCGCGGCCAGACCGTCGAGGTGGGGCATCCGGACGTCCATCAGCACCACGTCGGGGGCGGTGCGCCGGCACAGCGTGATGGCCTCCAACCCGTCGCGGGCCTCGCCGACGACCTCGACCCCGTCCGCCGACCGCAGCAGCAGCACGAACCCGGAACGCACCAGGTCCTGGTCGTCCACGACGGCCACCCGGATGGGCGGCGGGCCACTCATCGGCGCGACTCCAGCGGCAGGGTGGCGTGGACGCGGAAGCCGCGACCGTGGCCGCCGTACGCCACCGTGCCGCCCACGAGACGGACCCGCTCCTCGAGACCGACGAGGCCGTGGCCACGTGCCTTCCGGCCGGCGGTGCGGGGCGGGCCGGGGTCKGTGACCTCGATGTCGAGGGCGGTGGCCGAGGCGGTGACCTCCACCGTGGCGGTGGTGGCGGCCGAGTGCTTGACGACGTTGGTCAGCGACTCCTGGACGATGCGGTACGCCGTCAGGGAGACGGCCGCGTCCAGCCGCGGTGTCGCACCCGATCGCACCAGGTCGACCTCCAGGCCCGCGGCGAGCAGGTCGTGGGCCAGGGCCGGCAGGTCGTCGACCCCCTGGCCCGGTGGGCGGGTCCCCTCCCGGGGTTCCTCGCGCAGCATGCCCAGCATCGAGCGGGTCTGGTCGAGGGCCCGTCGGCTGGTCTCGGCGATGGTCTCTAGTGCCTGCTCGGCGGCGTCGGGATCGGTGCGGATGACGTGGGCACCCACGCCGGCCTGCACGGCGATCAAGGACATGCTGTGCGCCACCACGTCGTGGAGCTCGCGCGCGATGCGCAGCCGCTCCTCGGTGACCACGGCGTGCAGCGTCGCCTGCTGCTGCTCGCGCCGGGACCGGACGGCCTCGCCCGCCGCCCACGCGGCGACGAGCAGGGCGAGGGCGAGCAGGACGTCCTTGGTGCGCAGGTCGGGCACGCCGGCCAGCCCGAGCACGACGAAGCACGAGAGCCCGGCGACGAGCCCGATCGCCGCGTCGCGCCGGCGACCGTGCGTGGTGAGCGAGTAGAGGCTCAGCAGCATGAGGATCGACAGCAGGCCGATGTAGTGGAAGGTGCCGCTGACCACCATGGCGCCCACGAGGAACACGGCGTACGACGCCCGGGGCCGCGTGCGACGCCATGCCAACGCGCCCGCCGCGACGACCGTGGCCACTGCCGCGAGCAGGTCGGGCTCGTGCAGTCGCGGGTCGATCTCGGCGACGTCCGTGGTGAGGAGGGACGTGAGCGCCAGGGCCGCGGCCACGATCCCGATGACGGGGTCGAGCCAGTGGTCGAGGCGTCGCCACAGCGAGTTCCCCCCGCTGCCCCGGAACGCCGGTGCGGCCGACTCGGCGCCCATCCCTGGAGGCTACGCGCGGAGGTGGGGCTCGCGCCTCTGTCCCGGGACGTATGTCACGCCGGGACGGACCGCCACACCGGGCCGCGCCCGGACGGGCCCGACGTCAGGCGGTCTTCGGGAAGCGAACCCCGGTGTTGGCGTGGCACCGGTAGCCGAAGGGGTTCTTCGCGAGGTACTGCTGGTGCTGGTCCTCGGCGTAGTACCACCCGGCCTCGGACGCGGGCCGGATCTCGGTGGTGATGGACCCGAGGCGGCGCCGGGCGAGCTCGTCGCCGTAGACCTTCGTCAGCTCGCGAGCGGTGGCCTCCTGCTCGGGCGAGGTGACGTAGAGCGCCGAGCGGTACTGCGTGCCGACGTCGTTGCCCTGCTGCATGCCCTGGGTCGGGTCGTGGATCTCGAAGAACTTCTTGACCAGGTCGGCGTAGGACACCACGGTCGGGTCGAAGACGATCCGCACGGCCTCGGTGTGACCGGTGCGGCCCGAGCAGACCTCCTCGTACGACGGGTGCGTGGTGTGGCCACCGGCGTAGCCGACCGACGTGGACCACACGCCCGGCACCTGCCAGTAGATCTCCTCGGCGCCCCAGAAGCAGCCGAGG
This sequence comes from Nocardioides sp. P5_C9_2, assembly GCF_054049555.1. Lineage (NCBI taxonomy): Bacteria > Bacillati > Actinomycetota > Actinomycetes > Propionibacteriales > Nocardioidaceae > Nocardioides > Nocardioides sp. P5_C9_2. The sequence goes on along the minus strand of NZ_JBFUMD010000259.1, from coordinate 3,169 downwards.
CCGAAGATCGCGACCTCGTGACCGGCCGGGACCTCGTCGCTCACGACGGGTGTCTTGAGGACCACGTGCTCGCCGAGGGTCCACGGGGAGGAGTCGCGGCCGGGGAGGGCCTCGTCAGCGGAGGGGAGGGTGGAGGGCTTGCCGAATCCGAACATGGCCCCATTCTCCCCGGGCGGACAAGTCCGTCATTCCAGCAGCACGTGACTCCGTCACTCCAACAGATAGAACCGCCAGAAGCCGAAGTCCTCGATGGGGAGCGTCTCGCAGGAGGGGAACCCCGCGTCGCGCCCGTACGCCGCCAGGGTGGAGGGCCGCATCACGGTCCCGGTGCCCACGCTCGGGGGCGACGAGAGCCCGTCCGGCAGGCACACGAAGAGGCTGAAGCCGTACATCAGCCGCTCGAGCTCGTCGCCGTCCGGGGCGAACTCCTCGGCGACCGCCTCGTCCATCACCACCAGCGGTGCGCCCGGGTCGAGGGCGCGACGGACGGCGGCCAGCACCTCCACGGGGCGGGGCATGTCGTGGACGCACTCGAATGCGAACGCCGCGTCGTAGGCGGCGCCCTCCAGGGTCCCGGCGTCCGCGTGGGTGAACGTGATCCGACCGTCGACGCCGGCGGCACGCGCGTTGTCCCGTGCCATCGCCACCGACGGCTCGTCGATGTCGATGCCGGTGAACGTGGCGTCGGGGTAGGCCCGCGCCAGGGCGATCGTCGACCACCCGCCTCCGCAGCCGACGTCGAGGACCCGTGCGCCCGGTGTGGAGAGCCTGTCGTGCAGTGCCGGGACGGAGGCGAGCGCGTCGGCGAGGCGGTGCTCGTACCAGGGGCGGTTGGCGTCGGCCTGACCCGTGCGGGCGTCGTCGCCCAGGTCGTCCCAGCTGACGCCGCTGCCGTCGCGGTAGGCCGCGAGCAGGGCTGGGAGCACCGGTCCGACGGACCCCACCAGCCGGGCGACGGGCGTCAGGTAATCGAGGCTGGAGGTGTCGGTGAGGACCTCGTGCATGCCCTCGGGAAGGAGGAAGACGGGATCGCCGGACGCCGACGCGGGATCGGTGGCCAGCAGGGACGTGACGGCCTGCTGCTCGAGCCACTCCCGCGTGTAGCGGGGATCGGTCGCGGTGCGCGACGCCAGCTCCGTCGCCGTCGCCGGACCCTCGTCGGCCAGGCTGCGGTAGTAGCCGAGGCGGTCCCCGAGGTAGATCGAGAGCAGGTCGACCGCACCGAGGACGGCGCCGAGGACCCGCTCCGCCGCGGCACCGGTCGGGCTGCTGGTCGAGGCGCTGGGTGGGACGCCGGTGGGGTCGTCGGTGGAGTCGTCGGTGGGGTCGTCGGTGGGGTCGTCGGTGGAGGTGGTCATCCTCGATGGTCCCGCCGTGCCTACCGGGAGGAAAGCCCTTTCGCCCCACGAGGTTCCGGGTGGGCCGGGGGCTGCGTCTAGGCTCGATCCCGTGACGTCACAGGAACACGTGAGCAAGGCCGGCTTCGAGACGCGGGCGATCCACGCGGGCTACGAGCCGGACGAGATGACCGGGGCGGTAATCCCGCCCATCTACGCCACCAGCACCTACAAGCAGGACGGTGTCGGCGGCCTGCGCGGCGGCTACGAGTACAGCCGCTCGGCCAACCCGACGCGTACCGCGCTCGAGGGCGCCCTGGCGGCCGTGGAGATGGGTGAGCGGGGCTTCGCCTTCGCGAGCGGCCTGGCCGCCGAGGACTCCCTGATCCGTGCCCTGACCCGGCCCGGCGACCACGCGGTCATCCCCGACGACGCGTACGGCGGCACCTTCCGCCTCTTCGACAAGGTCGAGAAGGTCTGGGGTCTCGACCACAGCCCGGCCCCGGTGAGCGACGTCGATGCCGTCCGCGCGGCGATCCAGCCCGGTCGCACCAGGCTGGTGTGGGTGGAGACGCCCACCAACCCGATGCTCACGATCGGCGACATCGAGGCCCTCGCCGCGGTCGCCCACGACGCCGGGGCCCTGCTGGTCGTCGACAACACCTTCGCCTCGCCGTACCTCCAGCAGCCGCTGACCCTCGGCGCCGACGTGGTCGTCCACTCGACGACCAAGTACGTCGGGGGGCACAGCGACGTGGTCGGCGGCGCCCTGGTCGTGCGCGACCACGAGCTCGCCGACGCGATCACCTTCCACCAGAACGCGATGGGTGCCGTGGCCGGACCGTTCGACTGCTTCCTCACCCACCGAGGGCTCAAGACCCTCGGCGTGCGGATGGACCGGCACTGCGACAACGCCGAGAAGGTCGTCGAGTTCCTCTCCTCGCACGCCTCCGTCACCGAGGTCATCTACCCGGGGCTGGAGTCCCACCCCGGGCACGAGGTGGCCGCGAGGCAGATGAAGCGCTCCGGCGGGATGGTGTCGTTCCGCGTCGCCGGCGGCATCGACCAGGCGCTGCGCGTCTGCGAGTCCGCCGAGGTCTTCACCCTCGGGGAGTCCCTCGGCGGCGTCGAGTCGCTCATCGAGCACCCGGGCCGGATGACGCACGCCAGCGTCGCCGGCACCGACCTGGAGGTGCCCGCCGACCTCGTCCGGCTCAGCGTGGGCATCGAGACGATCGACGACCTGCTGGGCGACCTCGACCGCGCCCTGGGCAGCGCCCTGGGCACTGCGAGCTGACGGACGCCCCGCCGTGGCCGATCCCGACATCCGCTTCACGCTCGCCAACGAGCGGACCTTCCTCGCGTGGGTGCGCACAGCGATCGGCCTGATCGCGGCCGGGGTCGCCGTCTTCCGCCTGCTCGACGAGTCGATGGCGACGACCGTCCTGACCGTGGTGCTCCTCGCCGCGGGGGCGCTGGCAGGGTGCATCGGCTTCCTGCACTTCCGGGGGGCCGACCGGGCGATCCGCCGTGGGGACACGATGCCGACCAGCATGCTCACGGTCACGGTGATGACCGCCGGTGTGCTCGTCGCCGCCGTCGTCGCCACGGTGAGCGTGTTCCTCACATGAGCCCCCGTCCGCGGGACGAGGGCCGTCCCGGCACCGTCATCTGCGTCGACTTCGGCTCCACCTTCACCAAGGCGGCGCTGGTCGACCTCCGGGCCGGCGCCATCGTCGCCGCCGCCAGCCACCCGACCACCCTGCCGGACCGGGACGGCGTCGGTGACGTCCTCGACGGGTACGACGCGTGCCTGGCCGTCCTGGTCGCCC
>NZ_JBFUMD010000258.1:0-5483 GCF_054049555.1 Nocardioides sp. P5_C9_2 | reverse complement strand
CACGGGCGTCGGCGTCCTGACCGGCCTGCCGGCGCATGGCGTCGGCGTCGAGGGCCGCGACCTCGCCGACGTGCTCGAGGCCGATGCGGGCCTTGCCGGCGTGCAGGCGACCCTCCGAGACGCTGACCCGGGCGGACCCGTAGGACACGAAGACCAGGGCGAGCCCGGCCAGCGCGACGGCGGTGACGGCCCACGCCACGGCAGGCGGGGTCGCGACCACCACGGCCAGCCACAAGGTGGCCACCAGCATCGTCCCCTGCACCCACCAGCGCAGCGGGACACCCAGTCGTTCCGCGTACTCCACGGCGCAGAGCCTAGGCGGCGACCCGCCGGGTAGATTCACCGCCCGTGCCCCACCCACCGCTGCCCACCGACCTCGAGGTCGCGATCGTGCGCCTCGACGCCGACCTGCCCGTCCCGGCGTACGCCCATCCCGGCGACGCGGGGGCGGACCTGCGCACCACCGTCGACGTGTCCCTCGCGCCGGGGGAGCGGGCCCTCGTGCCCACGGGCATCGGCATCGCCCTGCCCGAGGGGTACGTCGCGCTGGTGCACCCGCGCTCCGGTCTCGCGGCTCGCCACGGGCTCTCGATCGTCAACACCCCGGGCACCGTCGACGCGGGCTACCGCGGCGAGGTCAAGGTGATGCTCATCAACCACGACCCGGTCACGGCGGTGGAGCTGCGACGGGGGGACCGGATCGCCCAGCTGGTCATCCAGCGGGTGGAGCGGGCCCGCTTCGTGGAGGTCGGGCAACTCCCTGACTCGGTGCGCGGAGAAGGGGGCTACGGTTCTACAGGAGGGTTCGGTCGGTCCTGACCGCTCGCCTCGGTTCCCCACGGACAGCGACGCTGCCCGTCATGAAGGAGTGATTGCTCGTGAAGTTCCGCCGCAAGGGCGAGCCCACGCAGGCGACGGACGGGCCCGACCCGGTCGCCGACGCTGCCGCTGCACCGACCGGCACCGGTCCCTTCGACGAGTCCGAGGTCGCCGGTGACGGCGTCGAGCGCGTCGACCTGGGGTCCTTGCTCGTCGCTCCGAGCCCGGGCCGCGAGCTGCGGCTCCAGGTCGACGAGCCGACCGGCACCGTGCAGGCCGTGATGCTCGCAGGCCCCGACGGTGCCCTGGAGTTCCAAGCGTTCGCGGCTCCCCGTCACGGGGACCTGTGGTCCACCGTGCGCCCGCAGATCGCCGCCGACATCGCCGCCCGGGGCGGCACCACGACCGAGCGCGAGGGTCGCTTCGGCACCGAGCTGCTGTGCCAGGTGCCCGTCCAGCGTCCCGACGGCGCCGCGGCCACCCAGCCGTCCCGCATCATCGGCATCAACGGGGACCGCTGGATGCTCCGCGCCTCGCTGCTGGGTCGTCCCGCCCTCGAGCCGGACGGCGCCGGCGAGTGGGAGGACGCGCTGGCCCAGGTCGTCGTACGCCGCGGCACCACCGCCATGCCCGTCGGCGAGCCGCTGCCCGTGGTGCTGCCCGAGCAGGCCCGACGGGTCACCTGAGCGCCATGCCCGACACCACCGGTCCCACGCCGCACCGCAGCCGGCTGCGCCGCAGCCTGTCGCGCTGGGCCGACACCGAGGACCAGCACGCCCGTGACCTGCGCAAGACGCACGCGGGAACCGCGGGCGAGACCTGCATCGCCGACGCACCGGACCGGGAGCAGGTCCGGCTGCGCGGCACCATCAAGACCGTCACCCTGCGTCCGCGGGGCGGGGTGCCCGCCCTCGAGGCCGAGCTCGACGACGGCACCGGGGTGATCCTGCTCATCTGGCTGGGTCGGCGTCGGATCGCCGGCGTGGGTCCGGGACGCGCCATGTACGTCGAGGGCCGCATCGGCACCGCGACGGGCCACCGGGTCCTCTTCAACCCGCGCTACGAGCTGATCCCGTGACCGAGCCCCACCCGACCGCCTCGGTCGAGACCGTCGAGGAGGTCGTGCGCCGCCAGCTCTCCCAGGCGCTCGGCGGTCGCCGCGGGATGGTGGAGGCCGCCGTGCCCACCATCGTGTTCACCGTGCTGTGGCTGACCACCCGGGAGCTCCAGCTCGCGGTGGGCATCAGCATCGGCGCGGCGCTGGTGCTCCTCGTCGCCCGCCTGGTCCAGCGCTCCAGCGTGCAGTTCGTCGTCAACGCCCTGGTGGGCATCGGCATCGGCTGGTTCTTCGTGCAGCGCTCCGCCGCGTCCGGCGGCAGCGCCGACGACCAGGCGCTCGCCTACTTCCTGCCCGGCATCCTCTACAACTCCGCCTACACCGTGGTGCTGGCCTTCACCTGCCTCATCGGCTGGCCGCTCGTCGGCTTCATGGTCGGCAGCGTGACCGGGGACGCGACGGCCTGGCACCGCGACAAGCAGGTCGTGCGGCTGTGCTCGCTGCTGACCTGGATGCTGGTGCTGCCCTGCCTGCTGCGGGTGCTCGTGCAGGCCCCGGTGTGGCTGGCGGGGTCGTCGGGGTCCATGGACGCCGACACCGCCGTCGCGACCCTCGGGATCATGAAGATCGCCCTGGGCTGGCCGCTCCAGCTCGCCGCGCTGGGCGCGATGGTGTGGCTGCTCGCGCGCAACCACACCCCCATGGAGCCCGCAGCCCCCGAGTAGCGGGGGTCAGCCCCCGTGGCCCTGCGGGGACAGGAGCCGCTCGAGCTCCTCCTCGACGTCGGCCGGCACCACGAACAGCAGCTCGTCGCCCGCCTCCAGCGGCTGCTCCGCCGACGGGGTGTAGACCTGCCCGTCGCGCAGGATCGTCACCAGCGCGCAGTTGTCGGGGAACGGCACGAGGCCGCTCGGGGTGCCGACGTACGGCGACTCCGGCGGGAGCGTCATCTCGACCAGGTTGGCGTTGCCCTGGCGGAACGTGAACAGCCGCACCAGGTCGCCGACCGAGACGGCCTCCTCGACCAGCGCCGACATGATCCGCGGCGTCGACACGTTGACGTCGACGCCCCAGGCCTCGGTGAACAGCCACTCGTTGTTGGGGTGGTTGACGCGCCCCACGGTGCGCGGCACGCCGAACTCGGTCTTGGCCAGCAGCGACGTGACGAGGTTGGCCTTGTCGTCGCCGGTGGCGGCGATGACCACGTCGCACTTGTCGAGCTGCGCCTCGTCGAGGGAGGACATCTCGCAGGAGTCGGCGAGCAGCCACTCGGCGTTCGGGACACGCTCGGGACGGATGGCCGAGGGCGCCTTGTCGATGAGCAGGACCTGGTGGCCGTTGCCGATCAGCTCCCGGGCGATGGAGCGACCGACGGCACCGGCCCCGGCGATGGCGACTCTCATCAGTGCTCCTCAGGTCCGTGCTCGAGAACGGAGTAGGCGTGCGCCGCCCCCTCCTCGCGGATGACGAGGTGGAGCATGTCACCCTCCTGGATGACGGTGTCGCGGGTGGGCAGCATGCCCTCGCCCAGGCGGTCGATCCACGCGATGCGGCTGCGCGACTGCTCCTGGAAGTGGATGGTGCGCTGGCCGACCCAGTGCTCGGGGACCTGGATGTGGTCCACCCGGATGGTGCCGGAGGGGTCGCGGAAGTCCGGCTCGGCGCCGGCCGGGAGGATCCGGCGCAGCACCTGGTCCGCGGTCCACTTCACCGTGGCGACCGTCGTGATCCCGAGGCGCTGGTAGACCTCGGCACGACCGGGGTCGTAGATCCGGGCGACGACCTGCTGGATCCCGAAGGTCTCCCGGGCGACGCGCGCGGCGATGATGTTGGAGTTGTCTCCGCTCGACACGGCGGCGAACGAGTCCGCGCGCCGGATCCCGGCCTTCTCCAGGACCTCCTGGTCGAAGCCGTAGCCGGTGATCTTGTCGCCGTTGAACGTGGGCCCCAGGCGTCGGAACGCGTCGGGGTCGCTGTCGATGACGGACACCGTGTGGTTACGGTCCTCGAGGCTGCGAGCCAGCGTTGAGCCGACCCGGCCACATCCCATGATGACGACGTGCACGGACGCACCGTATCCCAGGTGGGAGCGGCGATCGCGGCGCCCGGCCCGGTCATGACTAGGCTGCCGGTCGTGGGTGTCGGTGACGTGTCGAAACGGATCCTGCTCGGGCGCAAGCTCCGCAGCAGCCAGCTGGGGGAGACCCTGCTGCCGAAGCGCATCGCGCTGCCGGTCTTCGCCTCCGACGCGCTGTCCTCGGTGGCCTACGCGCCCGACGAGATCTTCATCATGCTGGCGGTCGCCGGAGCGTCGGCGTACGCCTGGTCGTGGAAGATCGGCCTCGCGGTCGCGCTGGTCATGCTCACCGTCGTGACGTCGTACCGGCAGACCGTGCACGCCTATCCCTCGGGCGGCGGCGACTACGAGGTCGCGACGGTCAACCTCGGTCGCACCGCCGGGATCACGGTGGCCAGCGCACTCCTCGTGGACTACGTGCTGACGGTCGCGGTCTCCATCTCCTCCGCCTCGCAGTACGCCGCCGGCGCGATCCCCTCGCTGGTCGGCCACGAGGCCGTGGCCGCCTGCGCGGCGGTGGTGGTGCTGACCGCGCTCAACCTGCGCGGGGTCCGCGAGTCGGGCACGTTCTTCGCCGTCCCCACCTACCTCTTCATGGTCTCCATCCTGGGGATGTGCGCCTACGGGCTGGTGCAGCTGCTCGCCGGGGACCTCCCCGAGGCCGAGAGCGCCGGCCTGCAGATCCAGCCGCAGGAGGGCTGGGAGGGCCCGCTCACGCAGGTGGCGCTGTTCTTCCTGCTGGCCCGCGCCTTCTCCTCGGGCTGTGCCGCGCTGACCGGCGTCGAGGCCATCTCCAACGGCGTGCCCGCCTTCCGGCGGCCCAAGAGCAAGAACGCCGCCACCACGCTCCTGCTGCTCGGCATGATCGCGATCAGCATGATGATGAGCGTCATCGTGCTGGCCAACCAGATGCACATCCGGTACGTCGACCCGCACGAGCTCGAGCGCCTGAAGACCGCCGCCGGGGCCGCGCTCCCCGCCGGCTACGAGCAGAACCCGGTGATCTCGCAGATCGCGTCCGGCGTGTTCGACCACTTCCCGCCCGGCTTCTACTTCGTCGTCACCGTCACCGGCGTGATCCTGGTGCTGGCCGCCAACACGGCCTTCAACGGCTTCCCGGTGCTCGGCTCGATCCTGGCCCAGGACGGCCTGGCCCCGCGGTCGCTGGGCTCGCGCGGGGACCGGCTCGCCTACAGCAACGGCATCGTGTTCCTCGCCGCCATGTCGATGCTGCTGATCTGGATCTTCGACGCCGAGACGACCAAGCTCATCCAGCTCTACATCGTCGGCGTCTTCGTGTCCTTCAACCTCAGCCAGCTGGGGATGATCAAGCACTGGACGCGGCACCTCAGGACCGAGCGCGACCCCGCGGAGCGGCGCCGGATGATGCGCGCACGGGTCATCAACACGTTCGGCCTCGGCATGACGGCGGTCGTCCTGGTGATCGTGCTCATCACCAAGTTCCTGGCCGGCGCCTGGATCACCATCCTCGCGATGATCTTCTTCTTCCTGATCATGCAGGGGATCGCC
>NZ_JBFUMD010000257.1:0-5502 GCF_054049555.1 Nocardioides sp. P5_C9_2 | reverse complement strand
GCGCCGGCCCGTGCGGCACCGTGCCGTCACGCATCCAGCCGATGAGCGACTCCTCGATCTCGACGACCGTGGCGCGCTCGACGCGCACGTCGGCGAGGATCCGCTGGAGGGTGAAGCCCAGGCCGAGACCGCCGATCACCACGTCGCGCGGGTCGTCGAGGAGGTCGAGGGCCATGCCGGCCATCTCGATCTCGGTGCTCGTCTCGCGCGTGTCCATCACGAAGACGCCGTTGACGCGGAGCTCGACGACGTCGGCGGCTCCCGACTCGGTACGACGCCGCAGCACGAGCTCGCCGCGCGGCGACTCGGCGCGGGCGATCTCGGTGAGGCTGGCCTCGGTCTCGGGGCGGCTGGCATCGTTCGGCGGCATGCGGCTCATCCTGCCGGTCGGAGTCCGCAGCCTCGGTCCCGGGCCTCGCCGTGTCCGTGCGCCGATCTCGACGAGCGCAAAGTACAGTGAGTCACTCGTCTAAGGAGGTATGTCGTGGCGCAGGGTTCCACGGGGTCGGGTCGTCCCCAGGTCGTGATCATCGGCGGTGGTGCGGCGGGCGCGCTCGTCGCCCTCCACCTCGCCCGCACCGCGCACCAGCGCGGCACCGGCGTCGACGTCGTCGTGGTGGATCCGGCGGACCGCCCCGGCCGGGGCACCGCGTTCGGCACCACCGACGACGAGCACCTGCTCAACGTCCCGGCGGCCGGCATGACCGCGCTGCCGCAGGACCCCGGACACTTCGTCGCCTGGCGGACCCGGCAGGGGCACGCCACCGGCGCCGAGCCGGCCACCTTCGCGCCGCGCCGCCAGTACGCCCGGTACCTCGACGAGACCCTGGCCGACGCCTTCGACCTGGCCGCCGCCACCGCGTCGCTGCGCCACGTCCGTGCCGGTGCCGTCGGCCTGCGCCGCCGCGACGACCGGGCGACCGTGCTGCTCGACGACGGGCACGACCTCGCTGCCGAGGCCGTGGTCGTCGCCACCGGCCTGCCGGCCGCCGGCCACGACTGGGCGCCCGACGGCCTGACCGGCTCGCCGTTCTTCGTCCCCGACCCGTGGGCGCCCGGCGCCCTCGACGTCGTCCGCCGCGACCGCGTGGGTCCGGGTGACGTGCTGCTCGTCGGGGCCGGGCTGACCATGGTCGACGTCGTGCTGTCCCTGACCCGGACCGGGGGGCGCGACGACCGGCGGGTGCTGGCCGTCTCCCGCAGCGGCGAGCTGCCCGCGCGGCACGCCGACGAGCTGCAGCTCGCGGCGATCCCGGACGTCGACGACTGGGGGTCCACGCTGGCCGAGCTGCGCGCCGACGTCGCCGAGCACGTCGAGCGGGTGCGAGCGACGGGGGGCGACTGGCGCCCGGCCATGGACGGCCTGCGGTTCCGCGTCAGCGAGCTGTGGCAGCGGCTCTCGGAGGAGGACCGCGTCGAGTTCCTCAGCACCGACGCCAGTCGCTGGAACCGCGTCCGCCACCGGATGCCGCCGAGCTCGGCGGCGGTCCTGCGCGAGCTGGCCATCGCCGACCGGCTGCGCCACGTCACCGGGACCGTCGCCGACGCCGAGCCCCTCACCGGTGGCGGGCTGCGGGTCACGCTCGCAGACGGCGCGACCCACGACGTGGGCTGGGTGGTCAACTGCACCGGCCCCGCCCTCGACGTACGCAGCCTCGGCAACCCGCTGCTCGACGACCTCGTCGCGGTGCGCGGCGGGGTCTCCCTCGCGCAGCCGGCCACCGCCGGGATGGGCTTCCGCACCCGTGAGGGGCGGCTCCTCGACTCGACCGGGAGAGCGGACGCCCCGCTGTGGACGCTGGGCGCGCTGAGGCGCGGTGAGCTGTGGGAGTCGACCGCAGTCCCGGAGATCCGCAGCCAGGCTCTGGCACTCGCGGTCGACGTGCTCGACGCGGTCGCCCCGATGCCACGCCGGCTCGAGGACGGCCGCCTGGTCAGCGGCCACCACCCGGTCGCGCGTCCCCGCGACCCGCTGGGCCTGCCGCTGTCGACGACCGCCGAGGCGGCTGCGCGCTACAACGCCGGCCTCGAGCGGGTGATGCGCCTGCAGTCGGGCGGCGAGGAGCTGCTCCGCGAGGCCGCGGCCCTCGACCCCGACTTCGCGCTCGCCCACGCCGCGCTGGCGATGCTCGGCCACGAGGCCGGGGCCGCGACGGACGTGGCCGGGTCCCTGCAGGCGGCACGGCGCGCGGTGCTCAGGCGCGGCGACGAGCGCGAGCGCAGCCTCGTCGACGTGATCGGTCGCCGGGTCGACGACGCCCGGCACGAGGGAGCCGCGGCGCTGGTGAACCACATCGCCCACCACCCCCGCGACGTCCTGGCCGTCTCCGCCGCGGTGCCGACGATCGCCTTCTCCGGGGTCACCGACATCCAGCAGGAGGCGTGGGACCTCGTCGACGGCCTCGCCCCGGCGTACGGCGACCACTGGTGGTACATCTCGCTGCTCGCCTTCACCCGCCAGGACCAGGGTCGCTTCGACGAGGCCGGCCTGCTGGCCGAGAGCGCCCTGTTCTGCGAGCCCTCGTCGGGTCACGCGGTCCATGCCCAGACGCACGTGATGTACGAGACCGGCCGGCACGAGTCGGGCCGGGTGTGGCTCGACCACTGGGTCGCCGAGAGCGGCCGGTCCGCCTCGCACCGGGCGCACTTCTCGTGGCACGCAGCCCTGCACGACCTCGCCCTCGGGGACACCGAGGCGGTGCGCCAGCGCTACTACAGCCAGCTCGCGCCGCCGGCGGTGACGGGTGTCCGGTCGCTGATCGACTCGGCGTCCCTGCTGTGGCGCTGGCGGGTCACCACCGCCGACTGGGACGTCGCGGCGGGCTCGCAGGCCTTCCCCGCGGAGGTCGCCCCGCCGCCGGTGGAGTGCGTGCTGGAGGCGGCCGGGGCGGACCTCATCGACCGCCCGGAGACGCCCTTCGTGGCGATGCACTCCGCGCTGGCCCTCGCCGCGGCCGGCGACATCACCCGACTGGCGCGGCTGCGCGACCACTGCCGCTCGTCGTCCGACCCGGTGATCCGCGCCACCGGCACGGCACTGTGCGAGGCGCTGCTCGCCGCCGGCCAGCAGGACTGGACGAGGGCCGCGCAGGTCCTCACCGACCTCCTGCCCACCCTGGTGCGGGTCGGTGGCTCGGCCGCGCAGCGGGAGGTCGTGGAGGAGACGCTGCTCTTCGCGCTCGTCAGCTCGGGACAGCCCGAGCCGGCGCTGCGGGTGCTCGACGCCCGCCTCGACCGTCGGCCCTCCCCGCTCGACGCCCGGCGTCGGGGCTCGCTGGTCGTCGTGCCCCGCTGAGCGGGAGTCAGGCGAGGAGGTCCTCGGCCCCCGACCGCTGGGTGGCCAGGATGGCGGCCAGCAGGGGCGCGTGCTCCCGGGCGTCCCTCGCGGCCCGGCGGAGCAGGGCAGGGGCGCGCCCGGCGTGACCCGTGGCGATGCTGGCCTGGGCCGCCCGCCATCGGGCGTACGCCGCGTCATGGGGACGGCCGGCGGCGTCCCACTCCGACGCGGCGACCAGCCAGGGGTGAGCCTCGTGACCTCCGGCGAGGCGCTCCATCTCGGCCGTCCACGAGGCGGTCACCGCCACGGGTGCGGGCTCGCCCAGCGGGTCGCGGTCGGGTGTCGACCTGATGGCGCGCAGCCGGTCGGCGTACCGGCGACGCGCCACCGCATCGACCGGGCTGCCCTCGACCAGGTCCGCCGCCGCCCGCGCGGCGAGCATGAGCAGCATGCCGAGGGACGAGATGGCGTCGAAGCGGGCGGCCAGCTCGAGCGTGGCGACGAGCCGGTCCCAGGCGGCCTGGGGCCGGCCGAGCCACAGCTCGGAGCGGGCGGCGTACTGCGTCACGTCGGCCCGGTTCCACAGCGACGGCAGCTCCACGTCGTCCAGGGCGGCGAAGCGGCGCAGCGCGTCGTCGCCGCGCCCCCGCATCATGTCGAGGGTGGCCCGCTCGGTGTGCAGGGCCCACCGGTGGTGGTCGAGCTCGCCCTCGGTCAGCGGGTCGATGAGGGCCGCCGCCCGACGGGTCTGCCCGGCCCGGCGCAGGGCGTCGGCGACGTTGGCGCGCAGGGCGCTCGAGGGGGACGTGTCGATCTCCCACCGGTCGGCGGCCTCCAGGCCCGCCGCGCCGGCGGCCTCGATCTCCTCGGTCGTGCCCCCGGTCATCAGCAGCAGGTCGGTGTGCCGCATGCAGAGCTGGACCTCGCGCACCGGGTCGTCTCGCAGGGTCGGGAGCGCCGCGGCCTCGACGGCGTGCTGGACGGCGTCGTCGGTGTCCCCGATGAGCGCCTCGTACCACGCGACGTGCATCAGCGAGGTGCGCAGCTCGTCCGGGTCGCCCAGCTCCCGACTGATCTCGACCACCCGCCGGGCGTCGCGCAGGCCGTCTGCCAGTCGACCCAGCCCGCTGAGGGTCCGGGCCCRCAGGCGCAGGGTGTCGAGGTGGCTCGTCGACGTGGGGACGTGGTGCAGGTAGCTCGTGGCCTTGTTGATGAGGACCAGCGCCGACTCCTCGTCCACCTCCCCCAGGTAGTCGGCGGCCCGGCGGTAGAGGCCGGCGAGCTGCTCGTCGTCCATGCCGCCGGTGAGCGAGAGGGCCTCCTGGGCGAGCACCGATGCCCGCTCGGGCTCGGAGGACTCCTCGAAGGCGTCCATCGCCGCGAAGTAGGCACCCACCAGGTCGACGGGCGGCTCGCCCAGGAAGGCCGTGTCGGGCGGCCAGATCCGGATCGCCCGCAGCCAGTGCGTGGCCGCCTGGGGGGCGGCGAACCGGAGCTGGGCCTCGCGCGCGGCCCGGATGCGCCAGCCGATCTCCCGGTCGGGTCGCCCGGCCGCCTGCCAGTGCGCGGCCACGGCGGAGGCCGGGACGGACGTGGGTGCGTTCTCGAGTGCCTCGGCGAGGCGCTGGTGGTAGGGATCCGCCTCCCCGGGCACCAGGCGCCGCTGGATGGCCTCGGCCAGCAGCGGGTGCCGCAGCTCGACGTGTTCCTCCGCCGCATCCGCGAGCAGGTGCTGGTCACGCAGGCCGTGCAGGCACTCGAGCAGCTCGTCGAGCTCCAGCCCGCTCGCGGCCCGGAGCACGTCGAGGCTCAGCGGATGGCCGGAGACCGCCAGCGCGGCCACGACCGGCCAGGACCCGGGTCGGAGCCCGTCGAGACGCTGGTCGAGGAGGTCGCGCAGCAGGGCCGGGAGGGGTCCGCCAGTGTCGCTGTGGGCGAGCAGCTGCTCGGTGAAGAGCGGCTGCCCGCGGCTCCGCGCGTGGAGCCGGTCCACCTCCCCGGGGGGCATGGAGATGCCCAGCAGCTCCACCTGGAGTGCCGTCTCCGGCAGGCTGAGCGGCTCCAGCTCCACGGTCATGACCCCCGCCACCCGTCGGACCCGCGTGAACCACTCGGTCGCGTCGGTGCGTGCGGTGGCCTCGTCGGGACGGAAGGTGCCGAGCAGGGGTGGGCCCGAGCCGGCGTTGACGAGGAGCTCGAGCACGGCCAGGGTCGCGGTGTCCGCC
>NZ_JBFUMD010000256.1:0-5524 GCF_054049555.1 Nocardioides sp. P5_C9_2 | reverse complement strand
TTGGAGTCGAACTCACGGTGACGCGCGTGGCGGGCAAGGCGAAACTGAGCCAGAACCGCTCAGATGCCGACCGCATGGGCGTCATCGACGGCCTCCGCGCAGACGGACGACCCGGCGACCAGGCGGTGGCTGACGAGATGGCCGCCTTGCTCAGCCAGGACTGAGGTCGCCCCCGTCCGCTCATCGGCTGATCCGCACGATGGGGGTCGAGGATGGGTCGCCGCCGTTCGAAGCCGTACGCGCGCAACGGCACGGCGCGTGGGGGCGGCATGCTCGCAACCGGGGCAGGCGGCATAATCAGGCGCGGGTCGGAAGCAGCAGAACTACAGCCGGGTCATCCCGATGCTTCTCCCGACTGTAATTCCGACCCCCCGCCCCCGTAGCTCAGCTGGATAGAGCAGCGGCCTTCTAATCCGCCGGTCGCAGGTTCGAATCCTGCCGGGGGCGCCACGCGTTTGCGCAGGTCAGAACCGGCGCGGACCGCTCGCTGGGCATAGCGTCCGGAGCGAACGATCAGCTCGCTTCCAAGAACGGCGGTGTGACCTGGACACGGTCCAGCACGACCCAGTGGGTTGGGACCGAAGCCCCCGCCAGTCCACCTCGACTGGCGGGGGCGTCCGCCGTTCCGGTGCAGAGTTCCTGGAGGCGACCGATCCTCCGACGGAGCTGCTGGATCACAGGAAGGTCAGCGTCACCCACACGTCGTAGTAGTTGCTCGCATTGCTCTCCGGTGTGGCTGGCACCCAGATTTCCGTGATCCTCTGACTGAAGGGTTGGCCTGCGCCACAGTCGAGCGATCCCCCGACTCCCAGACCTTGCGGTTCTCGGATCGCGGACCGCCCGGCCCGCACGCTTGGCACTCGTTGCACCCTCGCGGCACCGAGATTGTTGTTGGCCCCGTCGGCGTACTCGCAAAAGGTCATGGGCTGCCCGATTCCGGTAGCGCTTTCCTTGTGGATGGTGATCCGTGGGAAGACCAATGAGGTCCCGGAGCGTTCGGATATCACGGCGGCGCCCCACGAGATCTTGCACGGTGCTTGGGCCGGCGCACAGGAGAATCGGAACTGGCCGCCCGTCGTTGAACCAACCGGCGAACCCAGTTCTGTCGAGAAGGTGGCGAAGCGGGCCGGCTGGGCGCCGCCTCGGCTGACATAGATATTGGCCACCCCGTACTCAGCGTTCACGCCAGTGCCAGGTGGCCCCTGCGGGCCCTCCGGGCCGCGTGCGCCCTCCGGGCCGCGTGCGCCTTTCGGGCCGCGTGCGCCCTCCGGGCCTCTGGGGCCTTGGGCGCCCGGGGCGCCCTCAGGGCCCCGGGGTCCCTGTTTGCCCGTGGCGGGCCACAGGGCGAGCTTGAGCGGCTTCTCACCGGCGGCGCAGTCGTTGCCAAGGCGGACGTTGAGATCGCCGATGGACTCACTGGGCCCGGTCCGCTGTGGGCACGCCCGAACATAGTCCTGCTGTGCTGGTGCAGCACGTGCATTCGGCGAACTTGCCGCCCCGCTGGGGACCAGCGTGGCCACCGCGACCAAGCCTGCACCACTCAGCACAAGACCGAGAAGAATCCCGGCCCTGGATTGTCTGAACCTTGACATGACTGCCTCCCACGCATCAAAGGGAGGAGCACGGCCCGAGACGAGGAGGTCCTTTCCGTGCAGGGGTCGGGCCCCTGGACGAGCGATTGGATCCATCAAGGATGTCGCAGGGGCTGACCCCTTTGATCCCCCGTTACGGGTGAGACGCCGAGTCGGTGCCCCAGCCGTTCGGCGCGCTCATCGTGAAGGCCGCCGCCTACAAGACCGACTCCAGGTATCCCGGGTGACAATTCGGGCGCATTCGCGCCTCAGATCGGCGGCCGAACGAGTCGGTCACGTCGTCGTCTGTGGCCACCTGGCTTCCTCTTGGGGCTGTCCGATTCCTCAGCCGGCCGCCCCATGGGCCAGGGCGGCCTGAGCGGTGGACGCGTGACGGTCCATCTCCTCGTGGTGCGCACTCGGCGCGATGTCGAAGACGACGTTGCGCACGGTGCCGGTGAAGGCGTACGGCGCCCGGTCCTCGTAGTCGAGGTCGACGACGCCGCCGTTGTCCCGGCCGATGTCCATCCCGGCGTACGTGGTGAAGATGAGGGCGACGGTCCGCGGGATGTCACCCTCCCCGATCTGCTCGTCGTTCGCCCAGAGGGTGACGTGACCACCGGTACCGGGCGTGGGGTTGTCGGCCTCGAACAGCATCGTGAGCGTGACGTCGCCCGTGGGGATGGGCCGCGTCGAGGTCTGCCGGTAGGTCTCGATGCCGAGGAACTGGTAGGTGTGGTGGAGCAGACCCTTCTCGTCCACCCACAGGGCGAACCCGCCGATGAAGTCGGCGAAGGCCACGAGCACGCCCTCGGCGCCCCCCGCGGGCACGTGGACGTCCGCCTCGATGGAGTACGAACGCCCGAAGATGCGTGGGATCTGCGTCGTCTGGATGTTCTGCACGTCGCCGGCGAAGGCGAACCGGGACCGGGTCGGCATCGGCGGAAGCATCCCGAAGAAGACGGCGAACCCGCCCAGGAGGGGAAGCACCCGATGGCGCTCGGCCTCGGCCCAGAACAGCTCGACCAGCTCGGCGACCTTGTCCGGGTGCTCGGTCGCGACGTCGTGGGCCTGGGAGAAGTCGTCGGGCAGGTGGTAGAGCTCCCACACGTCCTGGTGCGGGTCCCACCCGCTGCCGGGCCCGAACGTCGACAGGGTCTCGGGCGAGAAGTCCCAGGGCAGCTTGTCGAGCTTGGCGCAGGCCCACCAGCCGTCCTTGTAGATCGCGCGACTGCCGTACATCTCGAAGTACTGCACCGTGTGCTGCTCCTCGGCCTCGGGAGCATCGAAGGTGTAGGCGAAGCTGGTGCCGTCCATCGGCTCCTGCTCGATCCCGTCGACCACGGCGGGTTCCGGTATCCCGATCACCTCCAGGATCGTGGGTACGACGTCGATGCAGTGCGTGAACTGGGTGCGCAGGTCACCACCACCGGCGATGCGCTTCGGCCACGAGATGACCATCGGGTCACGTGTGCCGCCGAGGTGGCTGGCCATCTGCTTGCCCCACTGGAAGGGCGCGTTGTTCGCGTGCGCCCAGGCCGCCGCGAAGTGCGGGGCGGTGTGGAAGCCGCCGAGCTCGGCGATGCCGCCGTACTTGTCGATCATCTCGAACTGCTCGTCCGCGTCCAGCACCACGCCGTTGAAGAACGTGGTCTCGTTGAACGAACCGGTCAGCGTCCCCTCCATCGAGGCCCCGTTGTCTCCCCAGATGTAGAGGATCAGGGTGTTGTCGAGCTCGCCCATCTCCTCGACGGCGTCCAGCATCCGCCCGACGTTCCAGTCCGCGTTCTCGGAGAAGCCGGCGAACACCTCCATCTGTCGGGCGTACAGCCGTCGCTCGACGTCGGTCAGGCCCTCCCAGGCCGGGTACGCCGCGGGGCGCTCGCTGAGCTCGGTGTCCATCGGGACGACGCCCAGCCGCTTCTGACGCTCGAGGGTCTGCTCGCGATAGACGTCCCAGCCGTCGTCGAACTGACCCGCATACCTGTCCGCCCACTCCTTGGCCACGTGGTGGGGCGCATGCGTGGCGCCCGTCGAGTAGTAGACGAACCACGGCTTCTCGGCGTCCTGGGCGCGGACGGCGTGCAACCACTCGACCGTCTTGTCCGTGATGTCGTCGGGGAAGTAGTACAGCTTCCCGTCCTCGCCCTCGGGGACGCCGAGGGTCGAGTTGTCCTGGGTGATGATCGGGTCGTACTGCCCAGCGGCACCGGTGAGGAAGCCCCACCAGTGGTCGAAGCCCCACCCGGTGGGCCAGTGGTCGAACGAGCCGGCCGCTCCCATGTCGCGACCCGGAGTCATGTGCCACTTGCCGAACCCGCCGGTGATGTAGCCGTTCTCCCTGAGGATCCGTGGGAGCGCCGTGCAGGAGCGCGGACGCGTCCCGGTGTAGCCGGGGAAGGGCCCGGGGAACTCCGCGATCCCGCCCATGCCCACGCGGTGGTGATTGCGTCCGGTCAGCATCGCGGCGCGCGTCGGGGAGCAGACGGCGGTGACGTGGAACCGGTTGTAGGTGACGCCCTGCTGCTGGACCCGCGTGAGGTTCGGCGTCCGGATGCCCCCACCGAACGTGTCGGGCCCACCGAAGCCCGCGTCGTCGATGAGGACGACGAGGACGTTGGGCGCCTCGTCCGGCGCCGTCACCGGCGCGACGATGCCCCAGTCGCCGACGGACTCGTCGATCGTGGGGCCGCTGACGCCGCTGAAGGGTCGGTCGGGGATCGGCAGCACCGTGCGGTCGGGGTGGAACGCGCCCATCGCCTTGGCCAGCATCGACCTGAGCTCGCTCACGCCGCCGTCGTCGCTCTCGACGACCGACTTCAGCGGTGCACCCGGCAGGAGACGCTCGACGTCGAGCCGGGACTCGGCCGGGAAGACCCCGATGATCACGGCCGTGCCCGACGTCAACGCCGCACCCACCTGCTGCTGGATGGTGGCGGTGAGCTTGTGCCCGGCGAAGTGACCGACCAAGGCGCCGGCCGCCGCCCCGACGGCCACGGCCCCCAGCATGGGCGGCGAGAACAGGCCCACGAGCACCCCCGCCCCACCGCCCCAGCCGGCTCCCCGCCGTCCGAGATGGTTCCCGGAGTCCATGAGCCGAGGCTCCCCGTCAGCGTCCTTGCCCACCAGGATGATCCCCTGGCTCCGCACCTCCGTGGCCGCCACCGCGTCGGCCACGGCCTTGAACTCTGCGGTCGCGACATCGAGGTCGGCGTACCCCGCGACGAGAAGCATCTGAGTGTCTGACATGTCGGATCCCTTCGTGCCCGCGGCCGTCGCGCGGGGTGCCGCTCCCGTCCTAGCGTCGCCGTCCTCGGCGCGCCCAGAGGCGAAAGACCCTTCGGCCGGAAGCAGGCCGCGCGCGGCCGGCAGGGGACCATCGACCCTTCCCTGCTGCGCGGCCGTTCGGGATATTCGGGGCCAGCGGCCGGACCGGGTCGACGTGCACGACCCGATGGACGAAGGAGTCCCGGATGATCGAGGCTCCACGGGCCTTCCACGTCATGTCCAAACCGACCGGGGCCATCTGCAACCTCGACTGCGAGTACTGCTTCTTCCTGTCCAAGGACGAGCTCTACCCGGGCAGCGGGTTCCGCATGGATCCCCACGTCCACGAGGCCTACATCAGCCAGCTCCTGGCCGCGCACCGCGGGCTCGACGAGGTGGTGGTCGCCTTCCAGGGGGGTGAGCCCACGCTGATGGGCCTGGAGTTCTTCCGGCGCACGCTCGAGCTGGAGGAGCGACATGCCTCTCCGGGACAGCGGATCCTCAACACCGTGCAGACGAACGCGACCCTGGTCGACGACGAGTGGGCCGGCTTCTTCAAGGACCACGACTTCCTGGTCGGGGTCTCCGTCGACGGGCCACGGGAGATGCACGACGCCTACCGGGTGGACAAGGGAGGCAAGCCGACGTTCGACCGGGTCCTGCGCGGCCTGGACGCGCTGAGACGC
>NZ_JBFUMD010000255.1:0-5529 GCF_054049555.1 Nocardioides sp. P5_C9_2 | reverse complement strand
GCCATGACGTCACCACGTCGGTCCCCCGTGGCCGGCCTGCGGGACAGGGCCCGGCTGGCGCGGTTCTTCGCCCGCCTGGCGGTCAAGGAGCACATCGCGCCCGGGCTGCGCGTGAAGCCACTGGTGGCGGAGCTCTTCCTCACCGACAACTGCAACCTCAAGTGTGTGAGCTGCGCGTGCTGGCGCACGGTGACCCGCGGCGAGCTGACCGAGGAGGAGTGGCGCGGAGTCATCGACGAGCTCGCCGACTACGGCATCCTCAAGGCCAACTTCACCGGCGGCGAGCCGCTGCTGCGCAGCGATGCACCGCGCCTGATGGCGCACGCCCACGGGCGGGGCATCCGCAACCTGCACGTCAACAGCAATGCCGTGCTCCTGGACGACCGGCGACGCGAGGCGGTGCTCGAGGCCGGCGTGCGCAGCTTCAACATCTCGGTCGACGGCCCGCGCGCCGAGGTGCACGAGCGGGTGCGGGGAGTCGTCGGGTCGTTCGCGAAGACCGTGCGCCACCTCGAGCGCCTGATCGAGCAGCGCGACGACCTCGGGCTCCGGGTCCGGATGAACTTCACGGTGATGCGCTCCAACGTCGACGAGCTCCCGGCCATGATGGAGCTCGCCCAGGACCTGGAGGTGCAGCTGTACCTCAACCTCGCGACGGACCACACCTTCCTGTTCCGGGACGGCCAGGTCTCCATCGAGACGCGGGTCGACGGCGACCGGATCTCCGCCGCCATGGCGCGGGTCGAGGACCGGCTGCGGATCGACTCGCGCTTCGTGCCGCGCTACTCCGAGCTGGCCTACGTACGACGCCACTTCGAGGACCTCCTCCAACGCGACCTTCCGTGCGCCGAGTCGCTGCTGAAGGTGATGGTCCACTCCACCGGTGAGATCGGCGGCTGCTGGGGCCACGACGCCCGCGCCGACGTCCGGGACACCCCGATCGCGGAGATCCTCGCGAGCGAGGCCTACCGGGAGGAGCACGCGCGGCTCTTCCGCAAGGAGTGCTCGGGCTGCGGCAGCAACTACGCGCTCAACCTGGCATGGCGCCCACGCACCTACGTCGAGGACGCACTGTGGCGTCTGGGCCGGCGCCGACTGGTGCCCGCGGGCGCGGCATGAGGCCCAGCGCTCCCCTCTACGACCGCCTGGCGCCGACGTACGTCGAGCACTTCGACGTGGTGCACCGCCGGGCCTACGACCGGCTCGCCTGGGAGATGTGCGCGGAGGCGTTGCCCGGGGCTCCCGCCGTGGTGGTGGACGTCGGGTGCGGGGTCGGCCGGTGGGCCCGACGCCTCCTGGACGCCGGCTACGCGGTCACCGGTATCGAGCCGGCGCACGGCATGGCCGACGAGGCGGAGCGCTCACGGCCGGACGCCGACGACCGGATGACCCTCGTACGCAGCAGGGTCGAGGACGTCGCCCTTCCTCTCGCCTCGGTCGACGCGATCGTCGCGATGGGCTCGCTCCAGTACACCGAGGACCCCGCGGCGCAGATCGCTCGGTTGGCGGGGTGGTTGCGTCCCGGCGGGGTCCTCGCCGTGCTGGTCGACGGGCTGCTGGCGCTGGCGCTGGAGCTGATGGCGGCGGGCAAGGAGGAGGAGGCCGCGACCCGGCTCGCCACGAGGCGGGGGGTGTGGCGCGTCGAGGACGTCGAGGCCGACCTGCACCTGCTGGACGCGGCGGCGCTGCACCGGGCCTACGTCGACGCCGGTCTCGAGGTCGAGCGCGTGGCCGGCCTCCTGGTGGGGGCCAGCGCCTTCGGGCGCGAGGACCTGGCCCGGCGCCTGACGAGCGACTTCGAGGGGGCGCTCGCCGTGGAGCGAGGGCTGGCTGCCGAGCCGGCGCTGGCCGACCTCGGCAAGCAGCTGCTCATCGTGGGTCGTCGCCCACCTCGTCGAGGGCGCTGAGCACCGACCAGAAGACCCGCTCCGCCTCACCGACGCTGAGCTCGGAGGACATGGGCAGGGCCAGCGCCTGGTCGTGCAGGGCGTCGGTCACCGGCAGGTGCGTGCCCTCCGCCGCGGGGCTCCACGGCAGACGGTGCAGCACCGGCGCGTAGTACGGCTTGGTGCCGATGCCCAGGGCGTCGAGCTTCTTGACGAGCCGGTCCCGCTCGACACCGGTGAACCGGGCGACCCAGTGCACCCAGGCGTGGACGTCGCCGTCCGCCGTGCGCTGCGGCACCACCCGCGGGTCGGCGCGTTCGAGCTCGGCGTAGACCTGCGCCACCGCCGTACGCCGCACGACGAGCTGGTCGAGCCGCTCGACGAGGTCGAGGCCCGCGGCCGCGTGCACCTCCCCCAACGTCGTGGAGCGGGTCCAGTCCACGGTGGACCGCAACCGGTCGGCGTCGGCCTCGGTGAGCACGACCGCTCCGCCACCACCGGCGGCGGAGACCACCTTGGCGAAGCTCATGGAGAAGGCGTGGGCGTCGGCCTGGGAGCCCACGGGTCTCCCCCGCGTCCGCGCACCCAGGGACGGAGCCGAGTCGGCGACGACCGGCACTCCGTGCCGTCGGCAGACCGCCCCCACCGAGTCGTAGTCCGCCGGGGCGCCCAGTGCGTCCACCACCACCACGACCCGGACGTCACCCGGGGCCAGCGCCTCCTCCAGCCGGGCCGGATCCATCGTCCACGTGTCGGGGCGGACGTCGCAGAACCGCAGCCGGTAGCCCAGCTGGACGAGGTATTCACCGGTGGCGGCGAAGGTGAACGACGGCAGGACCGCGACGTCCCCGGGACGGGGCGGCCCGGCGACGGCCACCGTCGCCAGCCGCAGCGCGGCCGTGCCGGAGGAGGTGGGCAGGAGCGTCAGCCCGTCGGGGAGCTCGAGCCGGTCGCACAGCTCCCGGGTGAGCGCCCGGGACCAGCGACCGTCCTTGAGCGAACCGGTCCACAGGCTCTCCTGGATGCGCTCGGCCAGCAGCCCGGGACGTTCGGGGCGCGGCGGCTCGACCACCGGGATCAGGCGACCGGTGGGCGGAGCCCCCTCGTCGCGCAGCCGGCGCACGAACGACCTCACGGAGCTGGCCAGGCCCTCCGCGCCGACGCCGGTGAGCGCCTCGAACCGCGCGGTGTCGACCAGGCCGGTGGCGTCGATGGTGGGAGGTGCGACCTCGCGGACCTCGGCCTCGACCCCGAGCTCGTCGAGGATCAGCGCGGCCAGGTCGACCAGGTCGAGACACCCGGCGCCGGCGTTGTAGGTCCCGGCCGGCACGTCGGTGACGAGCACGTCCGCCAGGTCCTCCAGCGACAGGAGCGTGCGCCGGACGTCCACGACCGTGAGCGGCAGGCCGGCGAGCGCCCTGCGCGTCAGCCTGGCCACCACCCGGTCCTGCCCCGTGCCGAAGAGGTTGGTCACCCGGAGCACGGTCAGCCGATCGGCGGGCACGACGTCGGCCACCATCAGCTCCTGGGCCCGCTTGGCGAGCGCGTAGACCCAGCGTCCCCCGGGGTCGCGGTCGGCCAGGCTGCGGCAGAGCCGCTCGAGCCGCCAGGGCGGGCAGGGACCATCCGCCATGGCCAGCAGCTCGGCGTTCCAGGCGCGCAGCGCGTCGTCGTCCACGGGCAGCTCGGGGACGGTGCCCTCGTGCTGCGGGCCCGGCGCGGTGCCGTAGACCTCGACCGACGACACGAGAGTGACGCGGCGACCCGACAGCACCGGCAGCAGACGCGCGGTCGTCACCGCATGGTCGAGGACCAGCTGCCAGCTGCGGACGGCGCGCGGGTCGCTGTTGCCGGCCATCAGTGCGACCGGGCCGGGAGGAAGCGACGCCAGGGCCTCGGTCAGGTCGTCGGTCAGCAGGTCCGCCGGCACGAACCGCACGCCGCTGCGCGTGGGGGCGCAGGAGCCGACCCGGTCGACCGAGACCACGTCCCGTCCCGTCGCCCAGCAGCGCTCGACGACCGCGGACCCCAGGAACCCGGCCCCGCCCACCACGATCAGCGGCGCGGCGAGATCACCCATCGTGGCTCCTCGTGACTACGGCTGCGTCCGGCTGCGGCATCTCCGAACGCTAGATCCGTCGCCGGCACGTCGACACCGGCCGACACGTCGTCCCCCCAAATCAGGGTACCGACGGGACGCGCCGTGCCCGCTCCACGCGGACGTGCCTACGGTGCGGCGATGGGCGACCCCGCACGGCGGATCCTGATGATCAGCAGCACGGGTGGCGTGCTGCTGGACCTGATGGCCCTGCGCCCGTGGTGGTCGCGCCACCGGGTGAGCTGGGTGGCCGTGGCCGGCCCGGACACGCAGGAGGTCCTGGCCGCGGAGCGGGTGACGTGGGCCGAGGAGCTCACCCCCCGTCAGCCACTCGCAGTCGCGCGGGCGACGCTCGCGGCGCGCGCACACCTCCGGCGCGACCGCATCGACCTCGTGGTGTCCGCGGGCACGGGGGTCGCGGTGCCCTACTTCCTCGCCGCCCGGCTCGACGGGGTGCCCTCGTGGTGGGTGGAGACCCTCAACGTGATCTCCGGCGCCGGGATGGCCGCCCGCATCTGTGGCCGTGCGGCGGACCTGGTCGTCGTCCAGCACAGCAGCATGCTCGCCGGCTACCCGCGCGCGCTCCACGTGGGCGAGCTCTWCTGATGGCCCAGGCCCCCCGCCTCGAGGTGTTCGTCACCGTCGGCATGGGCCCGTGGCCCTTCGACCGCCTGCTCACCGCCCTGACGGAGGTCTGCGCGCAGCACGACGTCTTCGTGCAGACGGGCGTGTCGACGTACGCCCCGCCGTGCCCCCACGCCGCGTTCCTCGGCTTCGAGGAGACCCAGCGACGCCTCTCCCGGGCCGACGTGGTCATCACCCACGGCGGCAACACCGTCCGCCTGGTGCAGCGCTCCGGCAGGATCCCCATCGCCGTCGCCCGCGAGGCCGCCCGCGGTGAGATGCGCAACGACCACCAGGTCGCCTACCTGCTCGACGAGGTCGCCCTGGGCCGCGTCGTCGCCCTGGACGGCGCCCTGCAGGGCCTCGCCGACGCGGTGTCGCAGCACCCGGAGCGCGAGCAGGCCCTGCTGCGCACGGGGTCGGGGCTGCCGCCGGTCGACGGCGAGCGGGTGGGCGACCTGCTCGATGCGGTGGCCGGTGAGGACGACGTACGCCGCCGCGGCTCGGGTGCCCAACCCTTCCGGCGGCACCCCACGGCCCGCTACCGATGGGCCTTCGACCGCCTGGAGGATCGCACCGGACTGCACCTCGACCTCGGGATCGGCGACGCGGAGCTCGCCGCAGCCCTCCACGACGGCACGTCGCTCCGGGTGGTCGGGGCCGACCCGCACGGCGGCTACCTGTCGGCCGCCCGGGTCCGGCACCCCGGCCTGGCGCTGGTCCGGGCGGCGGACCGCCTCCCGTTCGCGGACGGCATCTTCGACTCGATCAGCATGCTCGACGTCCTCGAGCACACGGCGGACGACCGGGCGGCCCTGGCCGAGGTGCGTCGTGTCCTGCGGCCAGGCGGTCTGCTCGTGCTGACGGTGCCGGCCCGGCACGTCTTCTCCTTCCTCGATCCCGACAACGCGAAGTTCCGCG
>NZ_JBFUMD010000254.1:0-5538 GCF_054049555.1 Nocardioides sp. P5_C9_2 | reverse complement strand
CGCCCGGACGAGACCCGGGTCATGCCGGCCCAGCCCCGGACGTCGTCCGGGGGCGGGCGACCGCCGGGGGGCCCGTCGTCCCCCGCCACCCCCGCTCCCCCGCCGCGTCCCGAGCGCCAGCGCCGTCGGCCCCGCTTCCGCTTCGGCATCGTCAAGCTGATCCTGCTGGTCTGGCTGGTCTTCATGCTCGCCGTCCCCTTCTGGGCGTGGAGCAAGGTCGACAAGATCGACGCGATGCCCGGGGACAAGGGCCGCCCCGACGAGCAGGGCGGCAACACCTACCTCATCGTCGGCTCCGACTCGCGCGACGACCTGACCGACGCGCAGCGCAAGGACCTCGGCACCGGCGGCGAGGTCGGGCAGCGCACCGACACGATCATGCTGCTCCACACCGGCGACGGACCGAACATGCTCATGTCGATCCCCCGCGACTCGATCGTCTCCATCCCGGGTCACGGGGACAGCGAGAAGGTGAACGCGGCGTTCGCCTACGGCGGACCCCAGCTGCTCATCCGCACGCTGGAGAACGAGACCGGCATCCGCATCGACGACTACGTCGAGATCGGCTTCGGCGGCTTCGTCGGGATGGTCGATGCCGTCGGCGGCGTCGAGATCTGCCCCCAGGCGGCCATGAAGGACCCCCTGGCCAACCTGGACATCGAGAAGGGCTGCCAGGAGGCCGACGGCAAGACGGCGCTCGGCTACGCCCGCTCCCGGCACACCTCCAACCTCGGCGACATCGACCGGGCCCAGCACCAGCGCGAGGTCGTCTCCGCCATCGGCAGCAAGGCGCTGTCGGCCTGGACGTTCGTCAACCCGGTCCGCTACTACGAGCTGGCCATGGCCTCGTCGACGTCGTTCTCGGTGAGCGAGGGGACCAGCCCGATCTCGCTGGGGCGCTTCGCGTTCGCCATGACGCGCGCCGACGGCGACTCGGGCCTCACCTGCGGCGTTCCCATCCAGGACCTTGCGGTCACCTGGGACGAGGACCGCTCCGAGCAGCTGTTCTCCTACGTCCGGGACGACGACACGTCGAGCATCCCGGAGGACCTCTGCACCCCCAGCGGGATGCCGGGCCGGTGACCTCCTACGACATGCTGTCGGTGGCCAGGGACAGCGACGGCGTCTGCACCCTCACCCTCGACCGCCCCGACGCCCTCAACGCGTTCACGACCACCATGGCGCGCGAGCTCGAGCACTTCTTCACCACTGCCGCCACCGACGACGCGATCCGCGCGGTCGTGGTCACCGGCGCCGGTCGGGCCTTCTGTGCGGGGATGGACCTCTCCGTGCCAGGCAACGTCTTCGGCCTCGACGAGGACGCCCACCCCACTCCGGCCGACCTGCGCGACCACCTGACCGAGGCGCCGTACCAGGACGGCGTCCGCGACACCGGCGGCAAGGTGGCGCTGGCCATCCATGCCTGTCCCAAGCCGGTGATCGCCGCCATCAACGGCGCGGCGGTCGGCATCGGTGCCACGATGACCCTCGCCATGGACCTGCGACTGGCCTCCACGCGGGCTCGCATCGGGTTCGTGTTCGGTCGCCTCGGCATCGTGCCCGAGGCCTGCTCGTCGTACTTCCTGCCACGCATCGTCGGTGTCCAGCAGGCGCTCGAGTGGGTCTACTCCGCCGAGGTCCTCACCGCCGAGGCAGCGTTGGCGGGACGGCTGCTGCGCTCGGTCCACGAGCCCGACGACCTGCTGCCGGCCGCCCTCGAGCTGGCCCGGTCCTTCGTCGTCGGCCGCTCCCCCGTCGCGCTCGCGCTCGCCAAGCAGCTGCTGTACGCCGGGACGTCGGCGGCGTCGCCGCTCGAGACGCACCGTGCCGACTCGCTGGCGATGTGGCACACCTCGGTCGGCGACGGCAGGGAGGGTGTGGCCGCCTTCCGGGAGAAGCGCGACCCGGAGTTCACGGGCCTCGCCTCCGACCTGCCGCGGATCTTCTAGCCGGTCGCCGCGGCCCCTCCTCAGGGCTGTACTCCCGGCCGCACGGGCTCGGCATCATCGACGGGGTCCGTCCCACCTCCGAGAGGCTCCCCATGAAGATCGGCTACACGCTGATGACCGAGCAGTCCGCCCCCCGTGACCTCGTGCGCTACGCGGGTCTCGCCGAGCAGGCGGGCTTCGACTTCGAGGTGATGAGCGACCACTACTTCCCGTGGCTCGACGAGCAGGGGCACGCCGGCTACGCCTGGGTCATGCTGGGCGCGGTGACGCAGGTGACCGAGCGGGTCGAGCTGATGACCTACGTGACCTGCCCGACCATGCGCTACCACCCCGCGGTGGTCGCCCAGAAGGCCGCGACCGTGCAGCAGCTCTCCGGCGGGCGCTTCACCTTGGGAGTCGGCTCCGGCGAGAACCTCAACGAGCACGTGGTGGGCCGGGGCTGGCCCACCGTGCACGTGCGCCACGCCATGCTGGTCGAGGCCCTCGAGATCATCAACGAGCTCTTCGACGGCGGCTACGTCAACCACGACGGCGAGCACTTCACCGTCTCCTCCGCCAAGGTCTGGGACCTCCCCGAGGTCCGGGTACCGATCGCCGCAGCCGTCTCCGGCCCGGCGGGCATCGAACGCCTCGCTCCGCTGGTCGACCACATGGTCGCGGTGGAGCCGTCCGCGGAGCTGGTCGCGCAGTGGTCGGGCTCGGGGGCGCGGGGCGAGCGCAGGATCGGCCAGATGCCCATCTCGTGGGACCCCGACCGTGACCGGGCGGTGGCCCGCGCGCACGAGCAGTTCCGATGGTTCGGAGGGGGCTGGGCCGTCAACGCCGACCTGCCCGTGCCGGCCGGATTCGCCGGGGCGACCCAGTTCGTCCGGCCGGAGGACGTGGCCGGCTCGATCCCCTGCGGCCCCGACGTGGGGGCCGTGGTGGCGGCCGTGGACGAGTGGCGCGAGGCCGGCTTCACCGACCTGGCCGTGGTGCAGATCGGTGACGAGCGGCAGGAGGACTTCCTCGACTGGGCTCGTGACGAGCTGCTGCCCGCCCTGCGGGAGGCCTGAGGCCGGCGAACATCCCCCGCGAGACTGCTTGTGCGGACACGCGCGTCGTCGTACGCTCGCGATATATCGCAATGTGTCGGTGACCATCGGGTTGTCGGCACCGTCACCCGGGAGGGACACACGCATGGGACACCGCAAGAATCCTTGGGATCTCCGCTTCGACCAGCACGGCTGGGGCGGTCCGTCCCGCGGCACCGGCGGCCCCCCGCCGTGGATGCAGGGCCTCCTGGGCTGGGGCCAGACCGGCAGCCCGCAGCCGCCGTCGGGCGGCCCCCGGGCGCGTCGCGGTGACGTCCGCCTGGCGATCCTCTCGGCCCTCGCCGACGCCGCCGGACGGAGTGAGCCGATCAACGGCTACCAGGTCATCCAGCAGATCGCCGACCGCAGCAACGGCACATGGCGACCGAGCCCCGGCTCGGTCTACCCCACCATCCAGCAGCTCGCCGACGAGGGTCTCGTCGAGACCGACGACGAGCGGGGGCGCAAGACCTTGCGCCTCACCGCCCAGGGCGAGAGCTACGTGAGCGAGCGAGCCGCCGAGCTGGACGCCGTCTGGGCGCCCTTCGAGCGGGCCCAGGAACGCGCCTCCACCGGTACGTCGGGTGACCTCAAGTCCGAGATCGGCCAGGTCATGAGCGCCGTGTGGCAGCTGGTCACCCAGGGCTCCGACGCCCAGCGACGGGCCGCCATCGGCGTCCTCGTCGACACCCGCCGCGCGCTCTACGGCATCCTCGCCGACGGCACGGAGCCGGCGAACGACCCCGAGCTCGACGAGGAGGCGTGATGACCGACCCGCGTGCGGGCGCGGCCCGGATCGGGGACCGGGAGCGGGAGTCCGCGACCTCGATCCTCAACGACCACTACGCGGCGGGACGCCTCGACACCGAGGAGCACGCCGAACGCCTCGACGCCATCTGGTCGGCCCGCACGCGCGCCGACCTCGACCTGGTGTTCTGGGACCTGCCGCGGGCCGTCGCCCCGCCCGCGCGGACCCCGGTTCCCGTCCGGCGCACGTCGTCGTGGCGCGCCCCGCTCACGATGTTCCTGATCGCGGCCCTCGTGCTGGCGATCGCGCTCCAGGTGCCCTGGTGGGTCTGGCTGATCGGGCTCGTCGTGCTGCTGAAGTCGCGCCACTGGGGCGGCCGCAGCTCTCGCCACGCGTGCCACAATCACGGCCCGAGGGCTCGACCCTGAGCCGCCCCCCACGAGCTGCCGCCGGAGGCCCGGATGCCTGACACCGCTCCCGACGCCGAGGCCTTCGCCCAGCTCGCCCTCCAGCTCCACGACGTGGAGGGCCTCGACGAGACGGTCGAGCGCATCCTCGACTTCGCGGTCACGACCTTCGGCTGCGCCCACGCCGGCGTGATCCTCGTGCACGGCGGCTCCCGGGTCGAGACGGTCGCCGCGACGGACCCGTTGGTGGAGGGACTCGACGCGATCCAGCTCGAGGCCGGAGAGGGGCCCGACCTCGAGCTCATCGCCGACCGGCACGGGGTGCTCGTCCGCGACGTGCGCAGCGAGTCCCGCTGGCCGCGCTGGTGCGAGGCCGTCGAGCGCGCCGGGGTGCGCAGCATGCTCGGGTCCCGGCTCTACACCAGCCGGGAGGTGGTCGGCAGCCTCAACCTCTATGACCCCGCACCGGACGTGTTCGACGAGGCGGACGCCGACGTCGCACACATGCTGGCGCGACACGCCGCCGTGGCGGTCCAGCACGCCCGGGGCGACGAGCACCTGCGCAAGGCCGTGGACGCGCGCAACCTGGTCGGCCAGGCGCAGGGCATCCTCATGGAGCGCTTCGACCTCGACGCGGGTCGCGCGTTCGAGGTGCTCCGCCGCTACTCCCAGCACCACAACCGCAAGCTCCACCAGGTGGCCCAGGAGCTCGTCGACCACCGGGTCCTCCCGGAGGCCTGAGCGTCGTCAGTCCTGGCGCAGCAGCTGCGCGACCGCGGTCTCGCGCATCTCCTCCCACGAGTTGCCGAGGTAGGCGTCCCCCGCACCGTCCCAGAGCGCGACCGCGGTCGTCACGGCCTCGCGCTCGGCCTCGGGCAGCGCCCCGGCCAGGTCCACCTCGTCCAGGGTGGCGCTGTGCCGCAGGAAGGCCACGGCCACGCGGGCGCACGCAGCGTCGAACCCCAGGGACTCGGGCGTCTCCCCCTCCGCCGCGACGACCTCGCGGTCCAGCTCTGCCTCCACGTCCCTCACGTGCGGGAGGTGGGGGGCCAGGACGGCGTGCTCCAGCGCCACGTGGATCGCGAGACGGCGCCGGGCGTGGAGGAAGACGTCCTCCCGGGCCCCGGCGTGCAGCAGCGGCACCCGACACCAGGCCTCGCGCAGCTCCTCGTGCTGGAGGGACAGCAGCTCCGCCAGCTGTTCGCCGGTGGTGACCGGTCCTGCGGGCAGGGACTCACGGACAGGGGTGCTCATGCCGGGCGTCGTACCCGACCACGTGCCGACGCATGCACCCGGACACTTCGGGTACGACGACAGCAGGACGGTGGCCGGTCGGCCCGGACTCACGCAGCCCCGGGCCG
>NZ_JBFUMD010000253.1:0-5583 GCF_054049555.1 Nocardioides sp. P5_C9_2 | reverse complement strand
GTCGTACGGACCGCGGAGGTGACGACGTCGTGGTTGGCGCGGCCCTCGCCCCGACCCGGGACGCTGGCGCTGCTCGAGCGTGCGAGCAGCCCGCTGGAGGAGAGGTAGGCGAAGCACGGCTCGTCGGCCACCTCCAGCGGCGCCGCCGTGGCGGTCGTGGCCGGGGACCCGGCCGAGGCGAGCAGGACGGTACGGCGCGGGGTGCCGTAGGTCTTGGCGACCTCGGCGAGCTCGTCGGAGACGACCTTGCGCAGCATCTTCTCGTCGCCCAGGATCGCGTCGAGCATCTCGATGGTGCGCATCAGCTCGTCACGCTCCTTGTCGAGCTCGAGCTTGCTGAACTTCGTGAGCCGGCGCAGCGGCATGTCGAGGATGTAGTCGGCCTGCACCTCGGACAGCTCGAAGATCTCGATGAGCCGCTCCTTGGCCGCTGCGGCGTTGTCGGAGGCCCGGATCACCTGGATGACCTCGTCGATGTCGAGGATCGCCAGCAGGAGGCCGTCGACGAGGTGCAGGCGGTCGGCGGCCTTCATGCGGCGGAACACCGAGCGGCGGCGCACGACGTCGAAGCGGTGCCCGAGGAAGACCTCCAGCAGCTCCTTGAGCCCCAGCGTGCGGGGCTGGCCGTCGACGAGGGCGACGGTGTTGATGCCGAAGGAGTCCTCCATCGGCGTGAGCTTGTAGAGCTGCTCGAGCAGGGCCTCGGGGACGAAGCCGTTCTTGACCTCGATGACCAGGCGCAGGCCGTGGGAGCGGTCGGTGAGGTCCTTGATGTCGGAGATGCCCTGGAGCTTCTTCGACAGCACGAGTGCCTTGATCCGCTCGACGACCCGCTCGGTGCCGACGCCGTAGGGCAGCTCGGTGACCACGATGCCCTTCTTGCGCGGGGTCACCGCCTCCACGCGGGCCGTGGAGCGCATCTTGAACACGCCGCGGCCGGTCTCGTAGGCGTCGCGGATCCCGTCGAGGCCCACGATCTTGCCGCCGGTGGGCAGGTCGGGCCCGGGGATGAAGCGCATCAGGTCGTCCAGCGACGCCTGCGGCGAGGTGATCAGGTGGCGCAGGGCCTGGACGACCTCGACGAGGTTGTGCGGCGCGATGTTGGTGGCCATCCCGACCGCGATGCCGGTGGTGCCGTTGACGATCAGGTTGGGGATCGCCGAGGGCAGGACGACCGGCTCGGTCTCCCGCGAGTCGTAGTTGGGCTTGAAGTCGACGGTGTCCTCGTCGATGGAGGCGGTCATCGCCGCGGCCGCGGGCGCCATCCGGCACTCCGTGTAGCGCATGGCGGCGGGGGAGTCGTCGGGCGAGCCGAAGTTGCCGTGGCCGTCGATCATCGGCAACCGCATCGACCAGGGCTGGGCCATCCGGACCAGGGCGTCGTAGATCGCCCCGTCGCCGTGCGGGTGCAGCTTGCCCATGACCTCGCCGACGACGCGGGCGCTCTTGACGTGACCGCGGTCGGGGCGCACGCCCATCTCGTCCATCGTGTAGAGGATGCGCCGCTGGACGGGCTTGAGGCCGTCGCGCGCGTCCGGGAGCGCACGGGAGTAGATGACCGAGTAGGCGTACTCCAGGAAGGAGGACTGCATCTCGTCACCGATGTTGGTGTCGAGGATGTGCTCCTCGAAGTCGTCGGGCGGGGGTGGTGTCGCGGTACGCCGTGCCATGGCGCCATTGTCCCCGTACGACGGTGGCTCCCCGCACGGGGCGCGCCGGGGTGGTCGGCGGGTGACGCGCCGTCCGGCTCGCCCCGACCGGCTAGATTTCGCGTGTGACCGAGACGCAGGCCCCGCAGGCCACCCCTCCGCCACGTCACTGGGAGGCCGACGTCCTGCTGCGCGACGGCCGGACGGCCCACATCCGGCCGATCCGGCCGGCGGACGCCGAGCTGCTGGTGGAGTTCTACGCGCGCGTCTCCGACGAGTCGAAGTACTACCGGTTCTTCTCGCCGATGCCCCAGCTCTCCGAGCGGGACGTCAAGCGCTTCACCGAGGTCGACTACGTCACCCGCGTCGCCTTCATCCTCACCGTCGGCGGCGAGATGATCGCGGTCGGGCGCTACGACACCATCGAGCCCGGCAAGGCCGAGGTCGCGTTCCTCGTCGAGGACCGGCACCAGGGCCGGGGGATCGGCCAGCTCCTGCTCGAGCACCTCGCCCAGGCCGGCCGGGAGCGGGGGATCGACCGCTTCGTCGCCGAGGTGCTGCCCGACAACCAGGCGATGATCCACACGTTCAAGGACGCTGGCTACCAGGTCAAGAGCGCCTACGACGAGGGCGTCATGGAGCTCGAGTTCCGCATCGACCCGACCGACACGGCGCTCGGCGTGATGGAGCAGCGCGAGCACCGCGCCGAGTTCGCCTCCATCGAGAGCTTCTTCCGGCCGAGGTCGGTCGCGGTCATCGGTGCCAGTCGGCGCCAGGACACCATCGGCCAGGCGCTGGTGCGCAACCTCGTCCTCGGTGACTTCACCGGACGCGTGCACGTCGTCAACCCGAGCGCCGACGCGGTGTCGGGCATGCCGGCGTACAAGACGGTCGGGGACATCCCCGGTCCGGTCGACGTGGCGATCGTGGCCGTGCCCGCCGAGGCCGTGCAGGACGTCGTCCTGGACTGTGCCGCCAAGGGCGTGCACGGACTGGTCGTCATCTCCTCCGGCTTCGCCGAGACCGGCGAGGAGGGCCGCCAGCGCCAGCGCCGGCTGGTCGGGCTGTCCCGTTCCTACGGGCTGCGGCTGATCGGCCCCAACGCGCTGGGCGTCATCAACACCGATCCCGACGTCTCGCTCAACGCCTCGCTGTCGACACTGATGCCCCCCCGTGGCCGTGCCGGCTTCTTCTGCCAGTCCGGGGCGCTCGGCTCGGCCATCCTGGAGAAGGTCAACAACCGCGGCCTGGGCCTGTCGACGTTCGTCAGCGCCGGCAACCGTGCCGACGTCTCGGGCAACGACCTCCTGCAGTACTGGGAGGAGGACGACGCCACCGAGGTCGTGCTGCTCTACCTGGAGTCCATCGGCAACCCGCGCAAGTTCTCCCGCATCGCCCGGCGGGTGAGCCGGCGCAAGCCGATCATCGCCGTCCGCTCCGGGCGCAGCACGCAGGGCGTCCCGATGGGTCACGCCGTGCGCAAGATCGCCGCGCCGTCGCAGGCGGTGGACGCGATGTTCCGCCAGGCCGGCGTCATCCAGGTCGACACCCTGGAGGAGATGTTCGACGTCGCCCAGCTGCTCGCGCACCAGCCGCTGCCGCGGGGACGCCGGGTGGCCGTGGTCGGCAACTCCGACGCCCTGGGCCTGCTCGCCGCCGACGCGGCCACCAGCGTGGGCCTCGTGGTCAACAAGCAGGTCGCCCTGGGTGCCGACGCCGGGGCCGAGGACTTCGAGGACGCCCTCGACGCGGCGATCGACGACCCGGAGGTCGACGCGGTCGCGGCGATCTACATCCCGCCGCTCAACATCTCCGGCGAGGACGTCGCCAACGTCCTGGCCGCCGTCGGGGAGCAGTCCGACAAGCCGATCGTCTCGACCTTCCTGGGCGCCGAGGGCGTCCCCGAGCTGCTGCGGGTCCCCGACGTCGCCGGCTCCAGCGCCGGTCGCGGCTCCGTGCCGTCGTACCCCGCCGTCGAGGCCGCCGTGCGTGCGCTGGCGCGCGTCGTCGAGTACGCCGTGTGGTTGCGCACCCCGGACCGCGCCCACTCCGACGAGGCGCTGGTCGACCGCACGGCGGGCCGCCGGTACGTCAACGAGCTGCTCATGCACCACCCCGACGGCAAGGACCTCTCCTTCACCGAGCTGCGCGACCTGCTCGCCCCCTACGGCATCGACCTGTGGGACACCCGCCCCGTGGCCACCCTCGACGAGGCGCTGGCGGCGGCGGAGGACCTGGACTTCGACGTGGTCCTCAAGGCGACCGCCGACCACCTGCGGCACCGGCCCGACCTGGCGCACGTGTGGCGCAACATCGACACCGCCGAGGAGATGCGCGACGCCTGGGCGACGCTGAGCCGCGTCATCGACTCCCCGGAGCGGGCCGGCTTCGTCGTGCAGAAGAACGCCCCGCCCGGGATCCCGGTCGGGATCTCCTCGATGGAGGACCCGCTCTTCGGGCCCGTGCTGTCCTTCGGCATCGGCGGACCCCTCACCGAGCTGCTGGGGGACCGGTCGTTCCGGATCCCACCGCTGGCCGAGCACGACGCCCAGGACATGGTCCGGGAGATCAAGGCCTCGCCCATCCTGTTCGGCTACCGCGGATCGGAGATCGTCGACGTCGTCGAGATCGAGCGGCTCGTACGCCGCGTGGCCCAGGTGCAGAACGACCTGCCCGAGGTCCGGGCCCTCGAACTGCCCCTGATCCTGGCCGGCGCCTCGGGCGCCGCGGTGCTCGGCGGCTCCGCCCGGATCGAGCCGGTGCTCGACCCGCGCTCGGACTGGTTCGTGCGCCGGCTGTCCACACCGCCCGGCGACACGTTGCCCGACTGATCGAGCCGCGTGACAGGATTGCCCGCATGCGCACCACGAGGCGAGACGCGGGAGCCCTCCGCGTCGCCATCGACCACACCGGCTACTACCCCGAGGTCGTGACCGACGGGGTCTTCGCGGCCGTGGCCGGCGAGGACGTGCTGTCCTTCTACGTGCACCACGAGCCGACGTTCGACCGCGACGAGGTCCGCCGGCACCTCACCGTGGTGGTGCTGACGCCGTCGCGGCTGATCCTGGCCCACACCGACGAGCACCCGGGCGACGACCTGCTGCCCGACCCCTACACCTCGACCTCGACGGAGGCGATCGCCCTCGCCTCGGTCCGCTCCGTGGTGGTCACGCGGATGATCAGCAACCCGACGTCCGGCCCCACCCCGCCCGCCGAGGCGGTGCTGACGATCGGCTGGGGCGGTGTCGGTCGCGTCGACCTGGAGCCCGCCTCCTGCTCCGACCCCGAGTGCGACGCCGACCACGGCTACACCGGCGTCATCGCGGGCGACGACTTCTCGCTGCGGGTCTCGGCCGTGGCCGAGGGCTCGGACGCCGTGCACGGCCTCCTCGAGTTCGCCGAGGCGCTCTCCGCGCGCACCCGCGGCGCGTGACGCCGGCCGAGGCGTTCACCGAGCCGGCGTACGGCGACCGCTCGCTGGGCGACGTCGTGCCCGCGGTGGCGCGTGCACTGGGCCTCGGGCCGGACGCCGTGGGCCCGCCCCCCACCGGGCTGCTGCTGCCCGACGCCGGGTCCTGGGTGATCTTCCTCGTGGACGGGCTGGGTGCCGAGCTGCTGCGCCGCCACGCCCACGCCGCGCCGTACCTCTCGTCGCTCGTCGACGGGAGCGCCACCGGCACCGCCGGGGTCCCGTCCACGACCGCGACCAGCCTCACCTCCCTCGGCACCGGTCTCACGCCCGGCACCCACGGGCTGGTCGGCTTCACCGCCCGGGTGCCCGGCACCGACCGGCTGCTCAACCACCTCCGGTGGGACAAGCGCGTCGACCCGCTCGAGTGGCAGCCGCACCCGACGGCGTTCGCCAGGCTCGGAGCGGCCGGTGTGCGGGTGACGGTGGTCAACAAGCGTGAGTTCGAGGGGTCGGGGCTCACCG
>NZ_JBFUMD010000252.1:0-5590 GCF_054049555.1 Nocardioides sp. P5_C9_2 | reverse complement strand
GGTCTGGGGCCTCGCCGGCTCCGTGACGTCGTACCGCGGCGAGGACTTCGGGGACCCGGGACCGCTCGCCGAGCAGACCCGCCTGGGCGATTTCTGGTTCCCGCAGCGGGGCGTCTTCTTCGTCGGCCGGGCGCGCTTCACGCCCGTGGCCGGAGGCGCGGATCCCAGCGGGACCCCGCCGAGCCCGGCGAGGGCCAGAATGGGGTGATGACCACGCCCGCGTCGCTGCCCCGACGGGTGGAGGTGCTCGCCGGGCTGTCGGTCGCGATCGACCTCGGGCTCGGGCAGCCGGCCGAGCACATGCTCCGGTCGTCGGTGATCGCCTGCGGCCTCGCGGACCGGCTCGGCCTGGACCGCGAGCAGAGGGCGACCGTCTACTACACGACGCTGCTCATGTGGATCGGCTGTCACGCGGACTCGCAGGAGTACGCCCGCTGGTTCGGCGACGACATCTCGGTACGCCGCGAGGCCTACCTCGTCGACTGGTCGGGCCTGCCGTACCTGCGGTTCCTGCTCGGCAACGTCGCGCGCGGCGAGCCGCTGGGCCAGCGCGTGCGCGTCATGGCCGCGTTGATGCGCGACGCCCGTGGCCAGCTCGCCACCCTGATCCACTCGCACTGCAGCTCGGCGGCGGCCCTCGCCCGGCACATCGGCCTCTCGCCGGAGGTCGAGCGGGCGCTGACGACCACGTTCGAGCGCTACGACGGCGGCGGACTACCGACCGGGGCGTCCGGGGACGACATCCCGATCGAGATGCGGGTGGCCCAGCTGGCCGACGTCGCGGAGGTGCACCAGCGGATGTACGGCGTGCAGGGCGCCGTCGCGATGGCCCGGAGCCGGCGCGGGGGACACCTCGACCCGGTGGTCGTGGACGCGTTCGTGGCCGATCCCGACGGGCTGTTCGCCGCCGCCGGCGACGACCCCTGGGACCGGGCCCTGGCGATCGCCCCCGACGCCGAGGCCCGGCTCGACGAGGAGCACCTCGACCTGCTGCTGGCCGTCATCGGCGACTTCGTGGACCTCAAGTGCCCGTTCACGTTCGGCCACTCCCGCAACGTGGCGGCGCTCGCCGAGGCGGCCGCGGTCCAGCTCGGGCTGCCGGTCGACGACGTGACCGCCGTCCGCCGCGCCGGCCACCTCCACGACGTCGGCCGGATCGGGGTGTCCAACCAGATCTGGTCGAAGCCCGGCCCGTTGACCGGCGCCGAGTGGGAGCGCACGCGCATGCACCCCTACCTCACCGACCGGGTGCTGACCCGCATCCCCGGGCTGGCGCCGGTCTCCGCGATCGCCCGCGCGCACCACGAGCACCTCGACGGGTCGGGCTACCCGCTCGGGCTCGCCGGCACCGCGCTCGGTCGCCCGGAGCGGCTGCTTGCCGCCACCGTCGCCTACCAGTCGGCGCTGGAGCCGCGGCCCTACCGCGAGGCGATGTCGGTCGAGGCCGCCGCCGTCCGGCTGCGGGAGCGGGTGGCCCGCGGGGCCCTCGACCCCGACTGCGTGGATGCGGTGCTCGTCGTGGCCGGCCACGCGCGGGAGCGGACCCGCCGCCCCGACGCCCTCACCGCCCGCGAGGCCGAGATCCTCGGCCTCGTCGCCCGCGGCCAGTCCAACCGCGAGATCGCAGCCCGTCTCGTGCTCAGCGAGAAGACGGTGCGCAACCACGTCGAGCGCACCTACGCCAAGGTCGGCGCGACCAACCGGGTGGGGGCGAGCCTCTACGCCCTCCAGCACGGGCTGGTCGCGCCGGTCGACGGCTGACCCTGACGCCGGTCAGAGGGCCGCGACGACCTCGGTGCCCTGCGCGATCGCCCGCTTCGCGTCCAGCTCGGCGGCGACGTCGGCACCACCGATGAGGTGCACGCTCGGGTGGTCCAGGACGTCGTACACCTCGCGCACGGACTCCTGCCCGGCGCAGATGACGACGTGGTCGACGTCGAGCACGCGCGGGGTTCCGTCGACGGTGAGGTGCAGGCCGGCGTCGTCGATGCGGTCGTACGTCGCGCCGACGACCTGGGTGACGCCCGACTGCTTGAGGACCGCGCGGTGCGCCCAGCCCGACGTCTTGCCGAGCCCGATGCCGATCGGGGTGGCCTTGCGCTGCACGAGGGTGACCTCGCGGGCCGGCGTGCGCGGCTTGGCGTCGGTGAGGCCGCCGGGGTGCAGGGTCGGGTCGCCGACGCCCCAGTGGGCGTACCAGTCCTCGACGGTGTCGCTCGGGTCGTGGGCGAGGAAGTGGCTCACGTCGACGCCGATGCCGCCGGCACCGATCACGGCCACCCGCCGACCGACAGCCACCGAGCCGTCGAGCACCTCGGCGTACGACACCGCCTTGGGGTGCTCGATGCCCTCGATGACCGGGATGCGGGGGACGACGCCGCTGGCCACCACGACGTGGTCGTACGCCGCGAGGTCGGCCGCCGTGGCCTCCGTCGAGGTCCGCACGTCCACCCCGAGCACCTCGAGGCGGCGGGTGAAGTAGCGCAGCGTGTCGGCGAAGTCCTCCTTGCCGGGCACCTCCATGGCCAGGCGGAACTGGCCGCCCAGCTCGGCGTGCTTCTCGAACAGCGTGGTGGTGAACCCGCGCTCCGCGGCGTTGACCGCGGCGGCCAGGCCGGCCGGTCCGGCACCCACGACCGCGACGGTCGCCGGGCGCAGGGTCGGCATCAGCACCAGCTCGGTCTCGTGGCACGCGCGGGGGTTGACCAGGCAGGAGGCCCGCTTGTTGCCGAAGGYGTGGTCSAGGCAGGCCTGGTTGCAGGCGATGCAGGTGTTGATCTCGTCGGCGCGGTCGTCGAGCGCCTTGGCGACGAACGCCGGGTCGGCCAGGAACGGCCGGGCCATCGACACCAGGTGGGCCTGCCCGGAGGCGATGATCTCCTCGGCAAGCTCGGGGGTGTTGATCCGGTTGGACGCGCAGACGGGGACGTTCGCGACCTCGGTCAGGCGCGCGGTGACGCTCGCCCAGGCCGCCCGCGGGACCTGCGTGATGATCGTCGGCACCCGCGCCTCGTGCCAGCCGATGCCGGTGTTGAAGACGGTGACGCCGGCCTCCTCGAGCAGGCCCGCGAGCTCCACGACCTCGTCCCACGTCTGGCCGCCCTCGACGAGGTCGAGCAGCGAGATCCGGTACATGATCGGGAAGCCGTCGCCGACCGCCTCGCGCGTGCGCCGCACGATCTCGACGGGGAAGCGCATCCGGTCGGTCGCGCTGCCGCCCCACCGGTCGGTGCGGTCGTTGGTGCGCGCGGCCAGGAACTGGTTGATCAGGTAGCCCTCGGAGCCCATGATCTCGACGCCGTCGTAGCCCGCCTTCTGGGCCAGCCGGGCGGCGTCGGCGAAGTCGGACGCGGTCTTGTCGACGCCCCGGGTCGACAGCGCGCGCGGGCTGAAGGGCGTGATCGGGGACTTGGTCGTCGACGCCCCGACCGAGAACGGGTGGTAGCCGTAGCGGCCCGCGTGCAGGATCTGCATCGCGATCGCGCCGCCCGCCTCGTGCACCGCGCCGGTCACCCGCTGGTGCCGGACGGCCTGCAGCCGCGTCGTCATCTCGGAGGCGAACGGCTTGAGCCAGCCCCGCTTGTTGGGCGCGTAGCCGCCGGTCACGATCAGCCCGGCGCCGCCGCGGGCGCGCTCGGCGAAGTAGGCCGCCAGCTTGTCGATGTCCCACGGGTGGTCCTCGAGGCCGGTGTGCATCGAGCCCATCACCACCCGGTTGCGCAGGGTCAGGTCGCCGAGGGTGATCGGCTCGAGGAGGTGCGGGTACGACGTCATCTCAGGGCTGCCTTCGGTTCGGGGGCATCGGGTGCATCGGGGGCTTCGGGGGTCGCGGTCTGCGCGTGCGCGTCGAGGTAGTCGGTCAGCCAGTCGATCCAGAACTGCTCCAGCCGGATCCCGCCGCGCAGGACGAGGAGCTGGTCGAGCCGGTGGCCGGTCGGGTCCGCGGTCGGGTGGTCGGTCATGGCGTGCTCGAGCTGTCGGTAGTGCGCCAACCGGGTCTCGTGGTCCGCGCGCGCCTGCGCGACGTGGGCCAGCAGCGTCGCGCGATCGCCGTACGACGCCCCGCGCAGCTTGACGGCCAGCTCGCTGCGGAAGGGCTCGGTGCCCACCGGCTCGGCGAGCCAGTCGGCGAGCGCCCGGCGCCCGGCGGCCGAGACGGCGTACACCTTCTTGTCGGGTCGCGCGGTCTGGCTGACGGACTCGACGGTGACCCAGCCGTCGCCCTCCATGCGGGCGAGCACGCGGTAGATCTGCTGGTGGGTGGCGTGCCAGAAGAAGCCGATCGACTTCTCGAAGCGCCGCGCGAGCTCGAGGCCGGACGCGGGCTGCTCGCGCAGGGCGACGAGGAGCGCGTGTTCGAGGGCCACGCGACGAGGGTGGCAGACCTATGCAACGAGTTGCAAGGTGAGGTCGGTCACGGACTGGGTGGGCGAGTTGTGGACCTCGTGACCGTTGCAACCGTCACGAAGTGTCGGAGTCCCCGCCTGAGCGGGGACTCTGGGCCCGGCGAGCCGCTGCACACGACGCTGACACCAGTTCTGTCATGATCGGAGGATGAGCGAGTCACTCGGGCAGGGGAGCGGTCCGCTGCGCGGCGTGAAGGTCGTGGAGATCGCCGGCATCGGTCCCGGACCGCACGCCTGCATGATCCTGGCCGACCTCGGCGCCGACGTGATCCGCATCGACCGCAAGGGCGGCGACATGCTGGGTGCCGGACGGTACGACGTCCTGACCCGCGGCCGCCCGAGCGTCGTCCTCGACCTCAAGCACCCCGACGCCGTGGCGACCGTGCTCGACCTCGTCGAGCAGGCCGACGTGCTCGTCGAGGGGATGCGCCCGGGCGCGATCGAGCGGCTCGGCCTCGGCCCCGCCGAGTGCCACGCCCGCAACCCGCGACTGGTCTACGGCCGGATGACCGGGTGGGGCCAGGACGGCCCGTGGAGCCGCACGGCCGGGCACGACCTGAACTACGTCGCCATCACCGGCGCCCTCCACGGCCTCGGGCAGGACCCGGCCCGGCCGCACTTCCCGACCAACCTGCTCGGCGACTTCGGCGGCGGCTCGACGTACCTCGTCATCGGCGTCCTCGCCGCCCTCCTCGAGGCCCGCACGAGTGGTCAGGGCCAGGTCGTGGACGCGGCGATCGTCGACGGCACCGCGCACCTCAACGCGATGGCGTCGACCTTCGCGGCGCTC
The DNA here is from genome assembly GCF_054049555.1 of Nocardioides sp. P5_C9_2. Lineage (NCBI taxonomy): Bacteria > Bacillati > Actinomycetota > Actinomycetes > Propionibacteriales > Nocardioidaceae > Nocardioides > Nocardioides sp. P5_C9_2. The sequence continues at coordinate 394 of NZ_JBFUMD010000252.1, read as the reverse complement.
GGGCTGGGCGCCGGGACGCGTCGCTCCGGCCTGCTCGACGGCGGCACGCCCTACTACGACCTCTACGAGACCGCCGACGGCGAGCACATGAGCGTCGGCCCGCTGGAGCCGCAGTTCTACGCCGAGATGGTCCGGCTGCTCGAGCTCGACCTGCCCGACCGCGACGACCCGGTCCACCACCCGGCGATCCGCGACGCCCTGACGGCGCGCTTCAGGGAGCGCACCCAGGCCGAGTGGAGCGAGGTCTTCGACGGCACCGAGGCCTGCGTCGCCCCCGTCGTGCGCCACGGCGAGGCCCCGCGGCACCCGCACCTGGCCGCCCGCGGCACCTTCGTCGAGCAGGACGGGATCACCCAGCCCGCCCCCGCGCCCCGCTTCTCCCGCACTCCCGCGA
>NZ_JBFUMD010000251.1:0-5625 GCF_054049555.1 Nocardioides sp. P5_C9_2 | reverse complement strand
CCGGGAGCCCCGGGGCGGCCCGCGCGTGGGGGTGGGTGGCGCACCTGCGCGATGGTGGTACGACGCCCTGGTCGGCGTGGGCCGGCGAGGCGCCCGCCTCCGGCCGGGTGCTGCCCGGGGCCCAGCAGCTCGAGCTGCTCCGCCGCCTCAACGTCGCCGGCGGGGTCGCGCCGTCCGTCGCCCATCGGGTCCTGACCGCCGCGGCCCCTGGTCGTGGCAAGCCCGACCTGGCCCTCGCCGGCGTCCCGCGGTCGGAGTACGGTCCCCGGCCCGTCGACCCCGGCACGCTGCCCGCCGACGAGCTGGTCCGGGTGGCCACCAGCGTCCTCGCCGAGGACGTCGTCCGCCTCGGTGTGCCGCGCGGGGCGCGAGGTCTCCCGCGGCCCTGGGCGCGGCCGCACCGGGTGGCCGGCGACCCGGTGATGGCCGTGGCCGCACGTCAGGCGCTGGGTCCCCGCCACCTCGGACGGGGCCGGATGGTGGTCATCGGCGCGCCCCTGGACCAGATGCTCGCCGACGTGTGGACCCGGAGGTGCTTCGAGCGCGGCTCCTTCGCCTGGTCGGAGTGGCTGCGGTTCTGGCGGCAGCGCGACCAGCTGCCGCCCCGCATCGACCTGCCGGCCGTCGCCGAGCGCCACCGTGGCTCCCCGGGAGGCGTCGTCGTGGTCCTCGAGCGGACCGCGCTGCCGCAGGCCCTCGGCGTCCGACACCTGCCCCCGCTGCGGCGCCCGGGTGCCGATGCCGCCGAGCTGGGCCGCCGGATCGCCACCGTGGTCGGGGTGCTGGTCAGCACCGACGAGCGCGCGGCCCTGATGTCGCGGACGCTGTGGCCGCGGATCCCGCTCACCACGATGCCGCCGGTCAGCGTGCCCGACGAGCACCGGGAGTGGGTGACGCGCGCGGCCGAGGGGATGACCCGTGGCCTGCGGCGGGCTGGCTACCCTGTCGTCGGCGATCCCGCCGCCGTGGCCCCGGTCCTGACCGGCGAGACGCCGGCGGCGGAGCGTCCCGACGTCGCGGTGCTCGAGCTCGCGGTGCGGATGCTGGTGGACGACGACTGGACGAAGGAGGCGCGGTGACGACCTCCCCGATCCCTCCGTCCGACCTCTCGTCCGACCTGACGTCCGCGCCGGAGTCGCCCCGACGGCGCGTGCTGCTGCACGTCGGCACCCCCAAGACCGGCACGTCGTACCTCCAGGACGTGCTCTTCCGCAACCGCGAGGCCCTGCGCGGCCACGGCATCCTCTATCCGGCGGACCGCTTCGACGGGCACTTCCTGGCCGCCCTGGACCTGATGCGGCTCACGTGGGGCGGCCTGGAGACCGAGGCCGTGGGCGCGTGGGACCGGCTGTCGGAGCAGGTGCGCGCCTGGCCCGGCACCTCGATCGTCAGCCACGAGATCCTCTCCACCGCCTCCCCGATGCAGATCGACCGGGCGATGACGTCGTTCGGGGAGGGCGTCGAGGTGCACCTCGTCCTCTCGGCGCGCGACCTCGTCCGGCAGGTGCCGGCGGAGTGGCAGGAGAACGTCAAGCACCGCAGCCTCGTCTCCTACGCCCACTTCCTCGAGATGATCCGCGACCCCGATCGCGACACCCGGATCGGCTCGTGGTTCTGGGGCGCCCAGGAGATTCCCGACATCCTCGACCGCTGGGGGGCGATCCTGCCGCCCGAGCAGGTGCACCTGGTGACCGTGCCGCGTCCGGGTGCCGCGCCCGACGAGCTGTGGCGCCGCTTCAGCCGCACCTTCGGGCTGGACGGCCTGGACCTCGACCTCACCGCCGAGCGGGCGAACCCGTCCCTCGGCGTCCCCGAGACCGCGCTGCTGCGCCTGGTCAACAAGCGGGTGACGCCGGTCGTGGACCCGCCCGACTACCGGCCGCTGGTGCGCGAGCTGCTCGCCCACCAGACCCTGTCGCGGCGTACGTCGAGCGCCCGCCTCGGCCTGCCGCCCGCCACCCACGCGTGGGTCCAGGACGTCTCGCGCTCGTGGATCGCGGAGGTCGAGCAGCGGGGGTACGACGTCGTCGGCGACCTCGCCGACCTCCTCGGCGCGCCGTCGGAGGGCTTCACCGACCCCGACACGGCCCCCGCCGTCGACCTCCTGCCGGCCGCCCTCGACGCGATCACGGCGCTGCTCGTCGAGGGCTCACGGCTGCGGGAGTCGGAGTCCAACCTGGCGCGCGAGCTCGACGAGACCCGCCACGAGCTGCACCTCGCCCGCCGGTCGACGGCGGAGCGGACCGTCCAGGCGCTCGAGTCCCGCCCGTCCGGGCGCCGCGCGCTGGTCGTCTACCGGCGGGTGCGCCGCCGGCCCCACTGACGAGGCGGTCAGGGCCGCCGCGTGCGCGGCAGCAGCTCGCGATCGGCGTACCGTCCCACGCGCCACGTGTAGTAGCCGTCGGCGCCCGCCCCGACGACGCCGCCCACCACGGGCACGCGCCGACCGACGGTGGTCGCGAGGCGCTTGCCGGCCATGCGGGCGAGGATGTCGGAGGCCACCACGGCCGCGATGACGCCGTCCAGGTTGACGTCGTGTGCCGGAGCGGTCGCCAGGGCCATCGGGGGCGCCGGCAGCTTGCCCTTGCTCACCAGCGTCTCCACGGCCTCCTCGCCCAGCAGGGTCATCAGGATGGCGTTGCGGACGCGGGGGTCGTCGAGGTCGTGGCCGCGCAGGTGCGCGATGCCGGCGATCATCCGGCACTGGAGCAGGGTGAGGCCGGCGATGTTGGCCGGGATGGCGACCGCGGCGGTGACCAGTCCGCCCACGTTGGTCAGGAAGCCCTGGGCCCCCGCGAGGCGGACGTGKTTCTCGATGACCTCGTGGACGGCACGCTCGACGTGGCCGCCCTGCTCGGCGAGCTGCTTGTCCGCTGCCCTGGCGGCGGGCGGCAGCGGCCCGACCCCGTCGATGGCGCGGTTGAGCGACTCACGCACGAACGAGGTGGTCAGGCCGGGCGCGAGCTCGGAGATCTTGGGGGCGAGGTGCCGGCCGACGGATCCCTTCATGCTCATGCGCCCAGCCTACGGGCGGCCACCACCTCTCAACGGCGACGCTCGCACGAGATGGCCCGCTCGACGCCGACGCAGGTGTCGCGACCGGTGCTCCCGTTGGCGCGGTCACGACCCCGGCCGCCGTCGAGGAGGTCGCGCCCCCCGGTCCCCACGAGGAAGTCGTCGCCACCGCGGGCACGAGCCGTCAGCGACCGACCGCCGCTCACCGTGAAACGCTCGTCGGCCCCGGTGCCGATGAAGGTCCAGTGCGGGTGACCGCCACTGACCGCGAGGCGCTCGACCTCGAAGTACCCCAGCCGCGTGGTCGAGCCGGTGAACGTGACCCGGTTCCGCGGTCGGTCGACGCGCACCTTCTCGCCCGTGCCGAACGCCCTGCTGAGCCCCAGGGTCAGCGAGTCCTTGCCCCCGTCGCCGTCGATCTCGGTGCGGAAGCCGGGCTGCAGCCGGTAGTCGATCTGATCCTTGCCGGCTCCCGTCGAGACGTCGACGGGACCCTCGGCGTACACGCGGTCCTTGCCCGGGCCGCCCCGGAGCGAGCCCGCGGAGATCGGCGACGTGGTGAGGAAGTCGTTCCCGCCGTCACCGGAGAGCTGGTCGGTGCCGCCGCCGGACACCAGCCCGTCGGTCCCGGGTCCGCCGACGGCGATGTCGTCGCCGCCGTCGAGGGCCGGGAACGAGGTGGTCGCGTCGACGCCCCCGTCCACGACGAGGTGGTCGTCACCCGCGCGACCGTCGACGACGTCGTCCCCGGCGCCGGCCTGGACCAGGTCGTGGAACCGCGAGCCGGTGATGCGGTCGCCGAAGGCGCTGCCGACGACGCCGGCCGGTCCCTCGACCACGATCGTGTCGGTGCCCTCACCGGTGGCGGTGCCCGCGGTGAGGTCGACGGTCACGGGCCCCGTGGCGTCGGCGTACACGACGCGGTCGAGGTAGCCGAAGTCGACGGGGTGGATGTCCAGCGCCTGCCGGTCGGCGCCCAGGTCGACGTGGTCGTCGCCCGGCCCGGGCGCGACGAGGTCGGCGGTGTAGCCGTCGTCGATCGAGTACTCGCCGTCGAGGCCACCGAAGAGGCGGTCGTCCCCGGGACCGCCGGAGATCCGGTCCGGACCGTCGAGCCCGCAGATCACGTCGTTGCCGCCCGCGCCGTCGATGGTGTCCTTGCCGGGCGTCCCGACGATGACGTCGTCCCCGGGCGTGCCCACCACCGGTGCGGTGTCGTAGTCGGTGGCCGGCACCTCGATGGTCGCCGTCCTGCCGTCACAGGTGACGGCGGCGTGGGCGGGCACCCCGGTGAGTGCGCCGAGCGCGAGTGCGGCGCCGAGCGCCGGGACGAGCAGGCCGCTGGTTCGCGTCGTGGGCGTTCGCATGGTGTCCTCCGAGAGGGTCGAGCGTGATCTGGTGTCCGGTGGGAGTCCCCGGGGGCGGGGAAAGTTGTCGAGGTGTTGGCTACCGTGCCCACCGTGGCCCCCGTCAACCCTCCCGACACCCCGTGGGTCTTCCCCGATCCCGAGCTGTGGGACCCGGGGGACGACCTGGTGGCGGTGGGGGCGGACCTGGAGCCCGGCACGCTGCTCCGGGCCTACTCGTGCGGGCTGTTCCCGATGCCGATCGGTCCGCCGCAGGATCCGATGGGCTGGTTCTCGCCGGTACGTCGCGGGGTGCTGCCCCTGGACGGCCTCAAGGTCTCGCGCTCGCTGCGGCGCTCCGCGAAGGAGCTCGAGATACGCGTGGACACGGCGTTCGAGGAGGTCATCGACGCCTGCGGCGACCGGCGCCGCCCGGACGGCTGGATCACCCGCGACGTGCGGGCGGCGTACCTCGAGCTGCACGAGCTCGGCTGGGTGCACTCCGTCGAGGCCTGGCACGACGGACGGCTCGCCGGAGGCCTCTACGGCCTGGCGATCGGCGGGCTGTTCGCCGGGGAGTCGATGTTCCACCGTGAGCGCGACGCCTCCAAGGTGGCGCTGATGGGGCTCGTGGAGCTGCTCGGTGACGACCACGCGGCGGACCGGGTGCTCGACGTGCAGTGGCAGACCCCCCACCTGGAGAGCCTCGGGGTGGTCGAGCGCTCCCGTGAGGCCTACCTCGCCGACCTGCCCGTCGCCCTGCACCTGCCGCTGCCGGCCGCGTTCGGCCCCTCCGGGGCAGGTGTGGGGATCCGGGGATAGGGCAGGGTGGGGGTGACAGGCGCACCGCGCCGTACCCCCGTTCCCAGGAGAGATCCATGAAGCCTGCCCTGCTCGTCGCCTCGCTCGTCCTCGTGGGCGGCTCAGCCGTCGCCTGTGGTGGGGGAGGTGCCAGTGGTGCCCCGACCGACGCCAGCGAGAAGGACTTCTGCGACGGCTACCAGAGCCTGTTCTCCGACATGTCCGGCATGACCGAGGCCAGCGACAAGGAGATCATCACCACGATCAAGGACTGGGGGACCGCGATGCAGGACACGGGCACCCCCGAGGACATCTCCGACGACGCGCGCGCCGGGTTCGAGACGACCATGGCGCTGATCGACGACCTCGACGAGGACGCGAAGCAGACGGACTTCGAGAAGCTGGACGACGACCTCACCAAGGAGGAGACCGCGCAGGTGGACGAGTTCGACACCTACACCAC
>NZ_JBFUMD010000250.1:0-5632 GCF_054049555.1 Nocardioides sp. P5_C9_2 | reverse complement strand
GTCGCCGACGCCGTGCACGCCGAGGGCGGTCACATCGTCGCCCAGCTGATGCACGTCGGTCGGGTCGCGCACCCGGACAACAAGGGTGGCCTCGAGAGCGTCGCGCCGAGCGCCCTGCCCGCCGACGGCACGATGGTCACCGCCGAGGGCCAGGTCGACATGCCGACGCCCCGCGCGCTCGAGACCGACGAGATCCCCGGCGTCGTCGAGGAGTTCGTCACCGCCGCCCGCAACGCGGTCGACGCCGGACTTGACGGGGTCGAGGTGCACGCCGCCAACGGCTACCTGATCCACCAGTTCCTGGGCCAGTCCTCCAACACCCGCACCGACTCCTACGGCGGGTCCCCCGAGGCCCACGCCCGCTTCGCGATCGAGGTGACCCGGGCCGTCGCCGACGCGATCGGCGCCGAGAAGGTCGGCATCCGGATCTCGCCGGCCCACAACATCCAGGGCGTGCTGGAGCAGGACGAGGCCTTCACCACGGCGACGTACGAGATCCTCGTCGACGGCATCAAGGACCTCGGGCTCGCGTACCTCAGCATCCTCGCCGACCCGCGCAGCCAGATCGTCGCGGACCTGCGGGCCCGCTTCGGCGGTCCTGTCATGCTCAACTCCGGCTTCGCCAGCGTCACCGACCTCGCGGACGTCGAGTCGATCAGCGAGGAGGACCTCGGCGACCTGGTCGCCGTCGGTCGCGAGTTCCTGGCCAACCCCGACCTCGCCGAGCGCTGGCGCACCGGGGCCGAGCTCAACGAGCCCGACCAGGCGACCTTCTACGGTGGTGGCGCCGAGGGCTACACCGACTACCCGGTGCTCGGCGACCGCTGACCCGCGACCCCCGAGCAGCGATCCTCGACGAAGGGAACCCCTGATGCGTGCTGTCGTCTACACCGAGAGCGGCGACTCCTCCGTGCTCGACCTGGTCGAGCGGGAGCCAGCCGAGCCGGGTCCGGGCGAGGTCCGGGTGCGGGTCGTCCGCGCCGGGGTCAACCCCACCGACTGGAAGTTCCGTGCCGGCGGGATGGGCGAGCTCGCCTTCCCGGAGATCGTGCCGGGCCAGGACGGTGCCGGCGTGATCGACGCCGTCGGGCCCGGGGTCACCGGCTTCTCGGTCGGGGACCGGGTGTGGACGATGCTCGCCCAGCACACCCGCCCCGGCGGTACGGCGCAGGAGCAGGTCGTGCTGCCCGTCGCCCACGTCACCCTCCTTCCGGACACGGCGTCGTACGACGTGGGCGCCTCGCTCGGGGTCCCCGCCGTCACCGCCCACCGGGCGCTGACGACCTCGGAGGACGGGCCCGACCGGCTCGCTCCGGGCGCCCTCGCCGGCCTCACCGTGCTGGTCGCGGGTGGGGCCGGCGCCGTCGGCAACGCCGCCATCCAGCTCGCCCGGTGGGCGGGCGCCACCGTCATCAGCACGGTGAGCAGCGACGACAAGGCCGTCCTGGCGCGGGCGGCCGGCGCCCGGCACACCGTCAACTACCGCGAGGGCGACACGGTCGCGGCGATCCGCGACCTGGCCCCGGACGGCGTCGACATCGTCGTCGAGGTGGCACCGGCCCAGAACCTGCGGCTCGACCTCCAGGTGATCCGGCCCCGCGGGACCATCGCGATCTACGCCAACAACGGCGGCGACGAGGTCCCCCTGAGCGTGCGCGAGACGTTCTCCACCAACGCGCGCTTCCAGTGGGTGCTGCTCTACACCGTCGGCATGGCGGCGCTGCGAGCGGCGGCCGAGGACATCAGCGCCGCACTCGCCGACGGTGCGTTCGGGGTCGGTGACGAGCACGGCCTCCCGGTGCACCACTACCCGCTCGAGCAGACCGCCACCGCCCACGCCGCGGTCGAGGACGGGGCCGTCGGCAAGGTGCTGATCGACGTGGCCGACGCCTGATCCCCACCCACCCCCGGGATCCGCACTAGGTTGCGGCCCATGGCCGACACCCGCCACGACCGCGTCGTGGGCAAGCTCCAGGCGCTGGTGCGCATCCCGACGGTCTCCGACCGCGACCCGGCTCGCGTGGACTCCGACGCCTTCGACCGGCTGCTCGCCGAGCTCGAGACGCAGTTCCCACGGGTGCACGCCGGGCTCGGGCTGACCCGGGTCGGAAGCCACGGGCTGCTGCTCCACTGGGCGGGGGCGAGCGACGCCCGGCCGGTGGTGCTGATGGCCCACCTCGACGTCGTGCCCGTCGACGAGGACGCCCCCTGGCAGCACCCGCCCTTCGGCGGCGAGATCGCCGACTCCCCCACCGGACCGGCGATCTGGGGCCGCGGCGCCCTCGACGACAAGGGGTGTGTCGTCGCGATCTGCGAGGCCGTCGAGCTGCTCCTCGAGGCCGGCCACGTGCCGGCCCAGGACGTGTGGCTGTCCTTCGGCTGCGACGAGGAGATCAGCGGTACGGCGGCGCTCGAGGCCGTCGACCACCTCCGGGCCGCGAGCGTGCGGCCGTGGTTCGTGGTCGACGAGGGCGGCGCGATCGCCCACGAGGCGTTCCCCGGCGTGACGCCGCCGCTCGGGGTCATCGGGGTGACCGAGAAGGGCACCACCAGCGTCGAGCTGGTCGCCGAGGGTCGCGGGGGGCACGCGTCGACGCCGTCGCGCAACGGCCCGACCACGCGCATCGCCCGCGCCATCCTGCGGGTCGAGAAGTCCCCCTTCCCCGCCTCCGCACCCGCCCCGACGCTGGAGCTGATGCGCCGGATCGCCCCGCACCTGCCGCTGCCCGTGCGGCCGCTGCTCTCACGCGCCGACCGGATCGCCCCGGCCATCACCCGCGTGCTGCTCGCTGCGGGTCCCGAGGCCGCGGCGATGACGCGGACGACGGTCGCCGCCACGACGCTGAGCGGCAGTCCGGCGCTCAACGTGATCGCCTCGACGGCACGCGCCGGGCTCAACGTGCGGGTGATGGTGGGCGACACCGTCGCGGGTGTCGTCGACCACCTGCGCGCGGCCATCAAGGACGACAGCATCCGCATCGACGTCGTCGAGGCGGGCGAGCCATCGCCGGTCTCCCCCATGGACGAGGCGTTCGAGCTGATCGAGTCCTGCATCGGCGAGGTGTTCGCCGACGCCGTGCCCACGCCGTACGTGATGATGGCCGCCACCGACTCGCGGCACTTCACCGAGATCTGCGAGCGCGTCTACCGCTTCGCGCCCTTCCGGATGACCAAGGCCCAGCGCCAGGCCATCCACTCCTACGACGAGCACCTCGGGATCGCCGCGCTCGTCGACGGTGTCCGCTGGTACCGCACGCTCATCGAGAGGCTCCCCGCATGACCACCACCTCGCCGTCCGGGACCACCGGCACCAGGGGCGTCGCCCCGCACCTGGTCCGGATCGTCGGCTTCCTCGTCTGCGTCGAGATCGCCAGCGGGATCCTGCAGGGCTACTACACGCCGATCTTCAGCGACATCGCCGACCACCTCGGGATCCTCGATGCCGACGTGAACTGGTTCGAGGCCGCCCAGCTCATCGTGTCGGCGCTGTGCGTACCGCTGCTGGCGCGACTCGGCGACCTGTGGGGCCACCGCAACGTGCTGCTGCTCTCGACGGCGGTGACCGCGCTCGGCTCGTGGATCCTGGCCTTCGCGCCGTCCTTCACGACGTTCCTCATCGGCTGGGCGATMCAGGGGGCGTACGTCGTGTGGCTGCCCCTCGAGATCGCGATCATCCACCGGCGCACCGCGGGCACGGGACGCCAGGCGCTGTTGACCCGGCGGGCCGCCGCCATCCTCGTCGGGGCGCTCGAGCTGGCCGTGATCGTCGGCGCGCTGACCTCGGGAGCGCTCGTCGAGTCGACGTCGATGACGGTGCTGCTGATGCTGCCGGCGATCGTGGTGACCCTCTGCTTCGTGGTGATCTGGTTCGGGATCGAGGACGTCCCCGGCCGTGCGACCGGCGGCATCGACTGGGTGGGCTTCGGACTGATCACCGCCGTGCTCGGCACCCTGATGGCGGGACTCATCGTCATCCGCCTCCAGGGCCCGTCGTCGGTGCTCGCCTGGCTGCTCGTCGTCGCCGCGCTCGCGCTGGTCGTGCCGTTCGTGCGCGCCGAGCGGCGGATCGCCGAGCCGCTCGTCGACGTCGACCTGATGGCCACCCGCGCGCAGTGGCCGGTGCAGCTGACCGCCTTCCTCTTCGGCATGTCGGTGCTGGGGGCGCAGATCCCGCTGTCGACCTTCGCCCGCACCGACCCCGACGTGGTGGGCTACGGGCTCGGCGCCGACGCGGCCTTCGTGTCGACGCTGATCGGCGTGTACGTCGTCAGCCTCGCCGTCGGCGCGTTCACCCTGCCGCTCACCTCCCGACTGCTGACCGCGCGCCGGGCCCTGATCGCCTCGTCGGTGCTCGTGGCGATCGGCTACGCACTGTGGATCCCCTTCCACGACACGACCACCCAGGCGCTCGTCAACATGGGCGTCGCCGGGATCGGGTCCGGGGCCCTGGTGGCGGCCCTGCCCGCCGCAGCGGCCGCGGCGGCACCCGCCGACCGCACCGGCTTCGCCACCGGGATGACCAACGCCACCAAGACCGTCGGCGGGGCCATCGCCTCCTCGGTCTTCGCGATCGCGCTCGCCTCCACCGGCTCGCTGGACGGCCCCACCGCCGGTCACGCCCCGCTCTCGGGCTACCTGACGGTCTGGGCCGTCTGCTCGGTCGCCGCACTGTGCGCGGCGCTCGCGCTGGTCGCCGTACCGAAGTCGGCGGTCAGCGACCACTGACCCATGGCCGCGGGCCACGGGGCCACGGACTCGCGGCGGCGCGCGGCCGCGGGAATAGGTCCCGCCGGTCCGACCTTGAGCGAGGCATGACTGCTTCCGCTCGCGCCACCGACCTGCTCGCCCTCCACCGGGCCCCGGAGCTGCTGACCGTCGTCAACGTCTGGGACGCCATCAGCGCCAAGACCGTCGCCGACGTGCCCGGTACGAAGGCCCTGGCCACGGCCAGCCACTCGATCGCCGCCACCCTCGGCTACCCCGACGGGGAGGTGATCCCGGTCGAGGAGATGCTCGACATGTGCCGTCGGATCGTCGAGGCGACCGAGCTGCCCGTCAGCGCCGACCTCGAGGGCGGGTACGGCGACGCCGCCGACACCGTCCGCCGCGCGATCGGCGTCGGCATCGTCGGGGCCAACCTCGAGGACCAGATGAAGCCGCTGGCCGAGGCCGTGGCGCAGGTGGAGGCCGTCATGAAGGCGGCCGCCGCCGAGGGCGTGCCCGACTTCGTGCTCAACGCCCGCACCGACGCGTTCCACCTCGGGCGCGACCGCGACCGGGCCGACGTGCTCGCCGACGCGGTCACCCGCGGCAAGGCCTACCTCGACGCCGGCGCCCCGGTCGTCTTCGTGCCGGCGATCCTCACCGAGGAGGAGATCGTCACCCTCGTCGACGCGTTCGGCCCGCAGCGCCTGACGACCATCGCCATTCCGGGCACCCCCTCGCTGGCCCGTCAGCAGGAGCTCGGCGTCGCCCGGGTCTCCCACGGCCCGCTCTCGCAGAACGTCGCCCTCACCGCACTCCAGGAGCTCGTCGAGGAGGTCCAGCGCGGCGGCGGCGTACCGACGTCGATGCGCATCCTCAACTGAGCGTCGTACGCCCCCTTCTCGGGGTAGTCCGTGACGTTTGGCCC